>JANOHG010001356.1:0-11986 GCA_031406375.1 Archangiaceae bacterium
GCGACTTCTTCCGCGCGCGTGGCTTCAAGATGCGCAAGGACTACCCGGGGATGATGAACAAGGTCACCTACCAGGGTGCCGCCGACGTCGCCGACGAGCTCGCGGCGAGGTTCCTCACCGGTGAGATTGACGCGGTGTACCTGGCGAACAACGAGTTCGTCTCGGCCATCTCACAACGGATCAACTTTTCACAGCTGCTTCCATTCGAAGCGGCTGCGCCAGCGACCAGCGGCGAGACGAAAGTCGACTACCTCTACGAGCCGAACGCGCAGGCAGTGCTCGACAAGTTGGTGCCGCAGGCGCTGAAGATTAAAATCTTCCGTGCGCTGCTCGACTCGGTGGCCAGCGAGCACGGCGCCCGAATGACGGCGATGGAGAACGCGACCAAGAATGCCGGCGAGATGATCGGCAAACTGACGCTCTTCTACAACCGCACCCGTCAGGCGGCGATTACGAAGGAACTGATGGAAATCGTCTCAGGCGCTGAAGCACTGAAGTAGTTCGCAGCCACCCGACGAAGGCCCGGTATTCGTCGTGGGTGTAGCAGCAGACGTACAGCGCAAAGACTCCACCGAAGAAGGGGCCGACCTCGAGGGTCAGCCAGATTCCCAGGTGGAGCATCATTCCGAGCGCGAGGTACAGGGTGCGGAAGTCGATTCGGTTGAAGAACGCGCGCACCCTTCCTTGTCGTTCAGGGGTGTAGCGAAACCAGAACGCCAACAACAGCAGCGGCGCCGACTGCTCGAAGGTCCACGCGACCAACGTTCCAAGCTGAGTCAGCGGATACACCGGAGCGAGCCAAAGCATCGACGTGCGCTGCCACGAGGGCTGCTGGAAGATGTACCAAAGTGCATCGAGCGAGCCGCCAGGGAGCCACGCGGCCGAAACTTTTTGCAGCCCGGTCATCCAGTAGACGAGCACCAGCTGGCCAATCAACACATAGCGAGGCCAGACAGGCACTTCCGCGGGCGGCTGCTTCAGGCGGTCAAACGACAGGGCGCCGCCGCACCTGCTGAACATCAGAATAAAAAGGATGTTCACCAGCAAGTCATCGGACGAGCCACCTGAGTGGTTGTTGAGCCCGGTGAGCAGCCGGAAGGTGAGCCAGGTGAGCGCGGTGGTGACGGGCGTAAAGACGCCCAAGGCCATCAGCGCTGAGCTGAAGATTCCCAGACCGAGCACGAGGCGAATGTTCAAAGGGGTCGCTCCGCCGAAGGGTTCGAGCCAGTTGAGGTCGGTGTCGCGGATGCCTCCGAACTGCACCGAAACCCAGACGCCGAACGCGGCGCCGCTGGTCCACATCGTCACCAGGTGTAGGCAAACGGTGAAAGCGGCGACGATTCTGCACAGCGCCAACCCGGTCGCCGCTTCTTTGCGATCGAGCAGCTCAACCCAGCGCCTCCAAACAGCGTTCATCGCAAGACCACCGTTTCGTGGATCCAGCTGCCAGGCTCAAGCGGGGCGCCCGCACGTGCCTGCTCAGCCGACGGCGTTTTCTGTTTCCAGAAACGGCAGCGCACCTGGGTGGCGTCGGCCTTCTCGTCAAAGACGCGTCGTGCGAGCCAGTTGCAGTTCTGCTCTGCGGCCCACACGTACTCGGGCCAGGCATAGCGGTAGGTGTGACTGCGCACGCGTTCCTGGGTGAAGAACTCTTCGTGCCAGACGTGCTCAGGCGACCTTTCCTCGTAAAGCGTCACGAAGTCGGTCGCGGCAGTTCGAAGCTGAAGCTGGAAGCGGGGAGGATAACGGTCTGGCCCGACGAACATTCGCCACGGTTGGTCGGTGCCGGTGATGCGAAGGTACGGTTCGACGGGCCGCAAGTAGAGCGCGCGGAAGTTCATCCAGAAGATTGCCAGTCGGTAAAGCTGTTCTTCGAAGTCTTCAGGCGCCATTCGCAGCACGCGGGCATAGGCGGCGAACTCCATCTGTGCGGTCGGATTCTTCCACGCGGCGCGGTCGGTTCCGCCGACAGGGGCAGGAATCGCGGTGAGCACCATCGCCACCACGTGTGCGAGGACCAAAACCCCACGCAGGTGTTTCCAGGCTTGAAGTGGCTTCACATCGGTAAATCTGCAGACTTCGTTTCTACCAACGTGCACTGGCCGTTCTCGAGCTTCACTTTCGGAGCAGCCAAAACGGTGCAGATCCCCATCGTCTGCTCCTTCGCGTTCTTCGCCTTCTCGGCTTCCGAGGCCTGCTTCGCCTTGGCGTCGAGCGCCTTTTCGTCGGTGCCGCTTGCGCAGTAGACGAGAAACTCGCTTGGCCCGCCGCAGGGCTTGCTTCCCAGCGGCATCACTTTGCACTGCGTGGCTTCAGTGCAACCCGCCGGCTTGCTGAGCGCGCGCGCTTCGCGTTTGAGCGCGGCGACGTCCGGTGCTGAAAGGAACATCGCGACGAAACACATGTGAACCACCCGGTCGCTCCTTGGCGCTTTGGCGCCACGTTGTTTGCTTCACACCTCTTTTCAGGGGCGCATCCTCGGCGGCGAAGTCATCAACCGCAATCGAGACGAGGTGACTCTTTTGATGACGCGTCGTCCTGTCACGGTGAGCTGAGGCAGCGGCTGGCAAGAGTGCTTGGGCGCGCGTGGTCGGAGTCGAGGCGCACCTGGGTCTGTCGAAGATGGCTTGGCCCACCGTCTGCCCAGTGCCCTCACAAGTGCCCAATGACCTGTTCGATGGTTCTCGACCCATCGCCTGAGCCGCCAGATGCCGGTACTTCGGGCGCTTTGCCTTGATTGGGTGATGGCCGAAGCCTTGCTCTATCGCTGGGCATGAGGAAAACACTTCTAGTAATCGACGATGACCCGGTGTTCCGGATGTACACCAAACACGCGGTCGTTCCGCTGGCTGTCGAGTTCCTCGAGGCGGGGCGCGGAATGGAAGGGGGAGTGCTCGCTCACAACCGCAGCCCCGATGCGATCATCGTTGACGGGCTGTTGCCCGACACCGACGGGGTTTCCTGGATTCGCCGCTACCGACGGGGGGGTGGCAAAGCTCCGATTCTCTACGCGTCAGCCTTTCGCCAGCCGATGCCAGTTCACCGGCAGCTGACGCGCGAGCTGTTGGTCGAGGTCGTGCGCAAGCCCATCAGCACGACTGAGCTCGTTGCGACGCTCGCGCGCTTGCTTGGCATCGAGCACGTGACATCGATGGATTTCCGGAACGTCGCGCGGTGGATGGCGTGGGATGCCGACCCCGATGCGGAATTCTCGCCCCGTGCTCAGAATGACGAGACGGAGCAAGTGCAGGGGCTGCGCGCTGTCAATTCTCTGTGATGATTGGTCCGACCATCAGTGAGGCTCGGCGAGGCCGTGTCGCACAGACAGCACCCGCAGAATGGCATCTTTGTCGGTGACGAACCCCCGTCCCGTTGAACGAATCGGTCTCGAGGCCTGCACCAACAGCGGCAGGCTCTGATTCTCTGCACCGACGAGCGCAATCACCGGCTCTCGCGGGCTTCGCTGTCGACGCGTTCAATCTCGAAGTTTAGAGCCGGTCGCGTTTCATTGCGGTCACTCCAACCCAACCACTTTCGCCAGACGCCCTTCAGCGGCCGCAAGCTCGACCTTGCGAATCTCCAACTGGCTGCGCGCCTGCGCGGCTGCACTTGCTGCGAGGAAGCGCCTGCTGTCGATGTCAGAGAGCTCGAGCGCGGTCGACACGCCCGCCGCGACCGCGGCTTCGATCTGCTTCTGCGCTCGAGTCGCCAGGGCAGTCTGCGACTCGGCCTGAGCGAGCGCCGCTTCGGCCGCCTGCAAGCTCGCGCGCGTGGCCACCCAGTTGGCTTTCGCCTTCTGCTTGGTGCTCTGAAGCTTCGCGCGCTGCTCAGCCGACTTGGCGTCGTTCTCGTGCATGTTGGCGTAGCGCGCCCCACGGTCATAGAGCGGGATGCTCATCGCGAGAATCAAGTCGTAGCTGAAATTCTTTCCGGAAAATCCAGCGTTGGAATTGTAGTTGCCTTTGGCTTGGGCAACGAGCGTCGGCATCCAGGCCAGTCGGTCGTACAGGTAGAACGCGTCGAGAGCCTCGGCGCCTTTCGTCTGTGCCTTGACGAGGTACGTTTCATTCCAGGGCTCAGACTGTTCGTCGGCCGCCGCTCCGAAGTTGGGTCGAGGGCTGCCTTCGAGAGGACGCACCGCTTCCCCGGTAAACGCCTCGAGCAACCCAAGCAATTGTTCCCGATTGCCTGCGAGCTGCGCGAGCGTGTTCCTCGCTTGAGCGGTCTCCGTCTGCGCTCTCAGCGATGCAACTTCGACCGCCATGCCTACCGACATCTGAGCAAGGATGTCCTTCTCGCGCTTGAGCGCCACCAGCTCGGCCTCGCGGGCCGCTTTCTCGAGCTGGGTGATGCCTTCAAGGCCCAGGTAAACCTTCGCCGCTGCCAACAGCACCTGCTCTCGCGCCTCGAGGCTTCCCAGGCGCGCCGACTCGACGCCGTCGGATGCCGCAGGAATCAACAACAGCTGCGGCGTGAAAAGAATCTGCGAGATGAGAAGGGTGCCGTATGCCGAGTTGGCGTTGACAAGAAAGACCGGATTAGGCATCAGCGATGGGATGAAGTCGGCGAGGTCAAACTTTTGCGGTGCGCTCGTGTTGACCAGACTGCCCGAGACGCTCATTTCCGGAAGAATCGCTCCCCAAACCCGGCTCGCCTGAGCATCAATCTGTTGGTGCTGCGCCCGCGCGGCAGCGAAATCTTGATTGTTCTGTGCAGTCAACTTCAGCACGTCTTCGAGAGACACTGCGCGGCGGGGCGAAGTGGCAACCGGCGCCGCAACCGACAACTCGCGCGGCACCGGAACCTGGGCGTGGGCACCGGTGATTGCCCAGAGGAAGAAGAAGCTCGCGAAGAAGATTCGGGTCATGGGTTGTTCAGACAGGGGACTTGAGTGCGGCGGGCTCGGGATGATCTTCCCTAGGCTCCGTCGTGATCATCTCTTCGTCGACGGTTTTGCCGATTCGAAGCGACTTCGGAGTGAGCCTCTCAAAGAAGATGAACACCACCGGTACCACGAGCAGCGTGAGGAAGGTTGAGGTGATGACGCCGCCGATGACCGCGACCGCCATCGGCGCGCGAAATTCGCTGCCCATGCCGGTGCCGATCGCCGTCGGCACCATGCCAATCGCCATCGCTGCTGAAGTCATCAGAATCGGGCGAAGGCGCCGAGGACCTGCCTTGAGCAGCGCGGTCTCGAGGTCATCGCCCGCGCGAAGATTCTGCAGCGCTCCGTCGACGAGCAGAATCGCGTTCTTCGTCACCAAACCCATCAGCAAAATGATTCCAATCATCGCGCCGAGCGAGAGGTTGAAGCCGCCGAACACCAGCCCAAGCAACGCCCCAATCAAAGCCAGCGGCACCGAGACCATGATGGTGAACGGATGCTTGAAGCTCTCGAACTGAGAGGCGAGCACCATGTAGATGAAGATGAACGCCAGGCCAAACGCCATCGCGAACGCCGAGTTCTGTTCATCGAAGGTCTTCACCTGGCCGTCGTAGAACAACGAATATCCCGGCGGCAGCGGCGCTGCGTCGAGCCGCTTGCGCAGCTGAGCGGCGACGTCGCCCAGCGCTGCTCCTTTGCCCAGCCCGCTGAAGACCGCGACCTGGCGCTGGCGGTTGTGGTGCTCGATGACGCTTGGCCCATCGCGACTGACCAGCGTCGCGACGTCGCTGACCGAACGCACGCCCTTGGGAGTGAAGATGTCGAGCCGCGAGACCGCGTCGGGGGTGGCGCGATCCTTCTCAGACAGCCGGACCACGATGTCGGTCTCTTCGGTACCCTCGCGCAGCTTGCCAACCGTCTGGCCGCTCATCGCCAGGCGCAGCTGCATCGCCAGTGAGGCAGACGAAAGGTCGACGTCGCTGGCACGGGCGCGATCAAGGACGACCTGCAGCTCAGGCTTGGGCGGATTCGCCTCGACACGCACGTCGGCAGTGCCGGGAATCTCACGCATGATTCCGGCGATGCGCTCGGCCTCTTTCGTCACCACCTCGAGCTCTGGGCCCATCACCCGAACCATGATGGGAAAGAAGTCTCCTGCGCCTTCAATCTGCGGGGGATCCAACAGGGTGATGGCGGTAGCCGGCAGTACGGGCGTCAGCTGGCTCCGCGCGTCTTCTTTAATCAGCTGAATTCCACGTTCGCGTTTGTTCTTGTCGGTGGTCAGCACGCGAAGCCGGGCTTTGTTCACGTCTCCGTTGAGCCCGACGATGCTGTACACATCAGTGACTTCGGGCAGCCCCTTCAGCACGCCTTCGGCGGTCGCGGTGCGAACGGTGGTCTCGACCAAACTCGCTCCGTCACTCAGCTGAAGATCGACCATGAACTGCGAACGATCTTCCTGAGGAGTGAACTCTGCTCCGAGATTGCGCGCGCCAAATCCCGACAAGACGAGGATCCCCACGGTGATGAGCCCTGTCCACGCCTTGTTCTTCAGCACCCAAGCCAAGATGCGCCGGTAGCCGTTCTCCATTCCGTTGAAGCCACGGCGCAGCACCCGCGCCACCAAGTTCTCAGTGCGAACCTCGCCGGGCTTGTGTGACTTCGCCAGCCGCGCAGACAGCATCGGGTCGAGAGTGAAGCTGATGAAGAGCGAGATCAAAACTGCGGCCGAGATGGTGATGCCGAACTGCTTGAAGAACTGGCCCACGATGCCGGGCATGAACGCCACCGGCACGAAGACGGCGACCAACGAGAGGGTGGTCGCGAGCACCGCGAGGTAGACGTCCTTTGTTCCATTCGAGGCCGCGCTGCGCGGAGATTCCCCCAGCTCGAGCCGGTGGGTAATCGCCTCACGCACCACCACCGCGTCGTCAATCAACAAGCCTATCGCCAACGACAACGCGAGCAGCGTCATCTGGTTCAACGTGTAGCCGAGCACGTACATCACGAAGAAGGTGCCGATGACGCTGGTCGGCAGCGCGAGCGAGCTGATGAAGGTACCGCGCAGGTCGAGCAGGAAGATGAGGATAATCAACACCGCCATGAACCCGCCGAAGACCAACGCGATGTAGACCTCGCGCGCGTTCTCTTTCACCAACAGCGATTGGTCCACCAGCGGCCGCGCGTGAAAACCGTTGCCCAACACCGGTTCCATCTGCGCCATCGTTTTCTTCACTTCGTCCGCGACGGCGATGGTGTTCGACCCAGGCTGCTTCACCACGTCAATGATGATTGCCTCGGTGCCGTTGAGACGAGCCAGGGTGCGCTGATCCGCCACACCGTCTTCGACTTCGGCGATTTCGTCGAGCCGCACCTGCGATCCCGACTGGCTCTTCGCGATTGGCAGCGCGCGCAACGCGTCGACGTTCGCGTATTGTCCTATCGTTCGCACCGTCAGCTCAGTGGGCCCCAACTCGAGGCGCCCGGCGGGCAAGTTCAAGTTCTCTGACCCAATCTTTTCGGCGATCTGCCCAGGCGCGATTCCCGCTGCCTTCGCCTTGTCGAGATCGATGTTGACCCGAATCTCGCGCTCGTCACCGCCGATGACGCGCACCTCGGCCACCCCTTCGATTTGCGCGAGCGTGGGCTCAAGACGCTCTTTAATCATGCTGCGCAATTCCTTCGATTCCACGTTCGCAGTCGCCGCATAGGTGATGACGGGCGAGGCGCCGATGTCGACGCGCCCCACCGTCGGTACTTCGGCGTCGGCCGGAAGGAAACGGGTGATGCCCGATACCTTGTCGCGCACTTCCTGCACCGCGCGATCGAGGCTGGTCGAAAGCTTGAACATCACCACCACGACCGACACGTTCTCGCGCGAGAACGAGTGAATCTGGTCCACGCCGCTGATTCCGGCGACGGCGTCTTCAATCGGCTTGGCGATCTGGGTCTCGATTTCTGATGGCCCCGCGCCGCGGTAGACAGTGGAAACGACCACCACCGGAAAGCTGACGTCGGGGAAGAAGTCGGTGCCCAACCGCATGAAGCCCATCACGCCCAAAACAATCAGGCACACCGACATCATCGTGGTGAAGACCGGCCGCCGAATGCTGATGTCTGAAAGTGTCATGACAGTGCCGTTCAGCGCGACGCGGTGACTTTGGCGCCCTCAACCAGCGCCGAGGTCGGGTAATCGATGATCTGCTCAATCGGCTCGGGCGCCGACAGCACAATCTCTTTTCCAATGCGCTCGAGCACCTTGACCGGTACCCGCTTGAGCTGTGAATCGGGCCCCACCAGCCAGACGTGCTCCCCGCTGTTGGTACCCAATGCGGTTGCGGGAATCGCGTAGGCCTGCTGCGCACCGCCCATCGGCACCACCGCGCGCGCCAGCGTGTTGGCGACGAACCGGCCGTCGGAATTCGGCACCGAAATTTCCACCGGAATTCGCCTCGTCTGAGGATCCGCCGAGGCCAACACCACCTTCACCACCGCGTCCTCCGTCAACGCCTTTCCGCCGACAGAAGAGACCTTCACCTTCACGCCCGCCTTGACCACCCCCCGCGCGTCTTCGGTGATGGTCGTCTTGAGGATGAGCGGGTCGAGCTGCTGAACGATGTAGACAGGCATGCCGGGGCCCACCATGCCGCCGATCTGATCCGGTGCGTCGATGACGGTGCCAGCGAACGGCGCCTTGAGGTCGTGTCGCCGCCGCGCCGCTTTCGCCTGTGCCAACTGCGCACGCGCCCCCAGCAACTGCGCCTGGGCCTGCTTCGAGGTCGTGCTCGCGCCTTTGCTCTGCATGTCGCTGACGCTGCCTTCGGCTTTGAGCTTCTCGTTTCGAGCGGCGACATCGGTGGCCATCTCGGCTCCGGCTTCAGCGGCAACCACCGCAGCCTCGGCTCCCGCCACCTGGGCGTCGACAATTTCAGGATCCAGCTGCCCCAACACGGTGCCTTCTTTCACCACGTCGCCCTTCTGCACCCGACTCTTCATCAATCGGCCACCGACTTCGAAACCCAAAGCGCCAAGCTTCGAGGGGAACATCGAGCCGGTGATTTCGTCCTTCGCGATCGAGCTGACCGCGCGCGCACGGGCGATTTTCAGCGGCGCACCCTGCGGCTTGAGCGAGGTTTCTCCTCCGAAGGCGGAACCGCCGGTCAGAAGCAATGCCACCCACCAGAATCTCCTCAAGACAACCTCCTCTGCGACGAACGGGCTGATTTACGACGTTTTCTGGGTGCCGCAAGTCTTCGTGGAGCGACCCCTTCATGGATCAGTTGCTGAATTGCCCGAACCCACAAATCCAAGTCCGGCTTTTTTTCGAGGCGACTCATTTGCTGCGCAATCAGCAGGTAGGTGCCAACCACCAACGACCCGAACACCTGCGATGGGACATCTGAGCGACATGCCCCCAGCGACTTCATCGACTCGAGCCCATCAACCACCCGCTTCACTTCGCGCTCGGCCAACTGCCAGACGAACCCTTCGTAAGCCGTGCCCTGCGCGCCTCGACTCAACACTGCGAACACATCGCGCTCGCTCCAGACCAACTCGAGCACCGCGCGATCATATTTGATCTCGATCGCCACCAACGCCTGCTGCTTCGCCGTCCGTTCAAGCGTGTCGCGCGCCGTCAACCGGTGCTTCTCGAGGTAGCAGCGCACCTCGCTCTCACGCTCGCCAACGATGGCCTCCATCTGACGTTGAAAGCCGTCAACCAACTCGCCAAAGAGCGCTTCTTTCGATTCGAAGTGAAGGTAGAACGCGCCCTTCGACAGGTGGCTGGCCTGGGTGATGTCCTCGATGCGTGCGCCTTTGATTCCTGCTCGAACAAACTGGGCTCGGGCGGCGGCAATCAATGCACTTTTCGCATTTGGATCTGCGGTTCTGGCCATCTTGCGCAGTCTTCGTAACCTCTCGGGCTCAGGATGACACTCATATTTGAACCGCCAGTCAGTAATTCTAACCGACCCGATTCGATGTCATAAAATTGCGCCGCGTCAGAGCAGGAATACCCTCTGCCCTACAATGACCTACACACGCGCGGCGCTGTTCCTTCTTGTCGTTGGGTGTGGCCCCCAGGTCGTTGACCCAGCCACGTGCCTCCAGTTCTCGCAACCCGGTGGGGATTCGGTGACCACCACCCAGCCTGGAAAGGTGTCCGCGTTTTTCAGCGTCGAAACCTGCCTGGGTGAGCCGGTGAGTGCGCTCACCAGCTCCAACTTCGAAATCCTCGAAGACGGAAACGCGGTGAGCCCGTACGAGAGCCGCCGCACGGTTCAGCCCAAGGGCCAACGCTACCAGATGGACTCGATGATGCTGCTCGACTTTTCGGGAAGCATCCTTCGCTCGAACAGCTGGCCGGTGGTGCGCAACGCGGCGGCGAAGTACGTCGAAACGGCGCTGGGTCGCGTGGGCGACGGCCAGCGGGTGGCGCTCTACACCTTCGATGGCCGGGCGGCGCCGCAGCAGGTCGTCGGCTTTACCAGCGACAAAGCCGCGTTGCTGACGGGGCTGCGGTCTTTGGAGGATCCGCAGTGCGAATCGAACTTGCAGTGTGCGGGCTCCGCCGAGGCAAAGACGTGCGCGGCGCGGCGTTGCATCGATGACAGCACCAACCTCAACGGCGCGGTCATTCGAGCGATTGAGCTGCTTGAGGCGCAGAGCGCGGCGAACAAAGAGATCGCCTTCAAGGACTCGTCGCTGGTTGTGTTCACCGATGGCACCGACCAGGCCGCGCGTGTCAGTTCTGCCACCGTCATCGCTCGGGTGCGGGCGACTCCCGTTCACGTCTTCACGGTGGCGCTGGGCAGCGAAGTCGACCGCACCGTGCTCGAGAGCTTCGGAAAAGATGGCTTCTTTCAGGCCACCGCGCCCGCCGAGCTCGCCAATTCGTTCGGCCGCATCGCCGAGAAGATTGCCGGCCTCGCCAACCGCTTCTACCTGCTCGAGTACTGCTCGCCCAAGCGCAGCGGTCGCCACGAGCTGAAGCTCATCGCTCGCTGGACGACGCCGCAGAGCGAGACTTTGATTGGCAGCATGACCCGCGAGTTCGACGCGACGGGCTTCGAGTCTGGGTGCGACCTGGTTGGAGACTGACCTACCTGTCCTCGCCGAAATGAACCTCTACTTCGTGCTCAACATCCCCCCGCCGGCTTGCGACCGAGTGATGGAATTTCGTCGCTCGCAGAAGGACAACTTCTTCGCGTCACTGCCCGCTGAGATAAGCATTGCTGGCTCGAATGGGGTGGGAATCGTCGACCCCGCGCAGGATTTGGCCGTCGCCTATTCGATTCTCGATTCCATTGCTGAAGACACGTCACCGATTGAAACCGCGTTCGGCGCGGTGGTGCGCTTTTCTGGAACAGACATCTTCGCGCTCACGTTCGAGAACGACGCTCCATTCCGCAAGCTTCACCAACGGGTGGCGAAGTCGGGAATCAAGTTCCGTCAGAGCCCTCATGCGTTCTTGCCACATTGCACCCTGCGCAGCGGCGCGCCAGTGACGGCCGCCGAAGAGCGGGTGTTGCTCGGGTTTCGCGTCGCCGGCCGCTTCACGCTGGATGCGATTTCGGTGTGCCGGCTGGATCGCCCGCCGATTGCGCTGCTGCATACGGCTTTGCTTTCCAGAAAATCGTCGTAGGAGTCAGCGGGTTCCCACGGTTTGGGTCGCCTGCATCCCAGGCAACGACTGACGGGCGCGAGATTAGACGACCGCGAAGAGCCTTTCGAGCATGCGGGTGACGTCGCCCATCGCTGTCGCATCGGCGCCACGCAACGCCGCCTGACCCTTCGCGAGCAGCGCGCGCACTTCACCAACGACGGCCTCAGCTTCCAACCCCGGGTTCTCTTGAGCGCTGCGCTCGAGCAAGCGGGCCAGCTTTTCCGCCTTGTCGAGGATGCGAGGGAACGCGGTGAGCGCGAGCTGCTTGTCGCGATCTCCCTGCTCGGTGGCGTACTTCTGCTGTTCGGCCTGAAGCCTCTCGACCTCCGCGGGCGCGAGCGTGGTGCGCGCGTCGATGCGCAGCGCTTCTCCCAGTCCCGTCGTGGTGTCGACCGCTCGCACCGACAGCATGCCTTCTGCCGACAGCTCGAAGG
>JANOHG010001364.1:0-4637 GCA_031406375.1 Archangiaceae bacterium
AGACGTTGTCTTCTTCGCCAGTGACGGTGATGACCTGCGTCCGGTCGACAGACGTGAACATCTGGTCGAAGGTCAGTGGCGCGTCGAGCTTCAGTAGGCCGCGGATTAACGCGAGCGATGCGGTGGGCATCGAATGAAAGAATGCCGGCATCGCGTTGGTGATGATTTCGAGGTAGCGCGTGCCTTCGGGGTCATCGGTGTTGATTCTCGCGCGACTCTGCGCCAGCGACCCGTCGACGTAGGCATAGGTGTCGCAGCCATTCATGAAGACGATTGCGTACTGCCCAGCGACGAAACGGCCCTTGTTCGCGAGCGCGCGCACATTGGCGCCCAGGCCTGCGTGGCCGTTGTAAGAAATCAGATCCGCCCGGGTCGAGAGCGCCTCATAGCGCGCATCGAAGTTCGCGCCTGCGGTGCGCACGTTGTCGACCAACAGCGCGGTGATGTTGACCTTCTTGCCGTTCGCGAGCGTCGCAGTGAAGGTGATGTCGGCAGTGCTGACGCCTGGATCCGTCGGAATGGTTGCGGGCACGGTGACGAGTGAAAATGCCGCAAACTCGCTCTTGATCGCGCGAACGAAAGCGTTGAACGCGGCGATTCCGGCGTCGCTGGGGGTGGTCGCTGCGTCTTCGTACTTGCCGAAGATGGCCACGACGTTGAGCGCGTCGTCTTCCCAGACCTTGTGCAGCTCGGGGTACTTGCCGGTCGTGTTCTCGAGCGAAACTTTCGCGGTGGCGGTGATGTTCACCACGTCGTCCGCGGCCATCGTGCAGCCCGAATTACGCGGCCGGTAGTAGTACCACATGCTGCCAGAGTCGACGTCGTGCGCGCCAACGTCGACGCAGCTGGTTTTGTACTTTTCGGTGAACGCATTGAGCGCCACCTGACCCATCTGGCGAGGAAGCGTGAACGCGTAGGTCGTCGGCAGGTTCGTCTTGCTGCCCCACGCAACGGGAAGCTTCGCGTGAAAAGTCACCAGCGTGCTGCCGCTTTGCGGCGTCGCTTTGATGTTGGTGAAGGTCACCTTGTCGAGGCGTCCAACCGACTTGTTCGTGTTGAGGTGGCCGATGGTGAACAGCAGCTGCTGGTCGATGTAGCCGCGGGCCGACGCGGTGCTGATTGAGCCGGGCACCAGCAGCTCGCCGTCGAAGTCGAACTCGAGCAGCGTCGCCAGCGCACTGCTGAAGGCCTGCGACTGCGCGTCGCGATCGTCCTTCTCGGAATCAAGGGTGATGACCTGGTCGGGTGTGCCGCAGGCAGTGAGAAACAACATCAAGGCAACGATTGGGAAACGCATCACAGCTCCTGGAAAGCGAATGTGCGCGCCTGTAGGCCATTTACCCACCACAACACAAGCTTCGAAAGTTCGTTAGCCGAATCATGTGCTTGAATGCCAGACCCACACAGCTTTCGAGACCAAAAGCAATCCGGCCCCAAGCGGCGAGAATAGCGGCGATGGCACAGACGATTTTGGTGGCTGACGACGACCCCCACCTTCGCGAGGTGGTTCGGTACACGCTGGCTCAGGCGGGTTTCGAGGTCCTCGAAGCCCGTGACGGTCGAGAAGCGCTCGAGAAGGTTCGCGCCAGGCCGCCAAATCTGTTGGTGCTCGACCTGATGATGCCTGAGCTCGATGGGCTCGAGGTGTGTCGCGCGGTGCGAAAGGAACACCCCTTTCCGATTGTCTTTCTCTCTTCGCGCGACGACGAGCTGGATCGCGTTCTCGCGTTGGAGCTTGGCGGCGACGACTTCGTACCCAAGCCCTTCAGTCCGCGCGAGCTGCTGGCGCGGGTGAAGGCAGTGCTGCGCAGAACGTCACCCCTTGTCCCTGCCGTCGTTTCCGCGCCGCTCGAGCGGGGGTTACTTCGAGTCGACCTGGAGACCTGGCGCGCATTCTGGAATACCGCCGAAGTGATTCTCACTGCGACCGAGCTCGAGCTGCTCGCCGTCTTACTGAAGAGCCCCGAACGCGTGTTCACCCGCGCGCAGTTGATGGACAAGGCGTACGACGGCGTCGTCGTCAGCGATCGCACCATCGACAGCCACGTGCGCCGCATTCGGCAGAAGTTCGCCGATGCAGGCGGGTCGGTCATCGAAACAGTGCACGGAGTGGGGTATCGGCTCGGTGTCGGGTAGCCATCTGCGCCCCCCCTTGTGGACGGTGTTCGCGGCGCTCGCAGCAGCGAGCCTGGTGCTGACGCTCCTCGGCCTCGCCTTGGTGCGGGTCTATGACAATCAACTGGTCCGCCAGACCGAGTCCGAGCTGATTGCCCAAGGCGTTGTGCTGGCCACCGCGTTTCGCGACGCGAGTGCGACAGACGGAGCCTCGCCGCCGTGCGTCCCATCTTCGCTGCCTTGGCCGTTTCCGAAGCCGGACGGCACACTCAGGCCGATTCTTCCCGTGCTCACTGCGTCGTCAAACGTCGAGCCGCCGGCGGGAGATCCTCCCGCCTCGAGCCGCTCGGTAGACCCGTCGATGCACCGAACTGGCGCCGAGTTCACCCGTGTGCTGGTTGAGACGGCGAGCGCCACCCTCGCGTCGCTGCGGGTGGTCGACACCTTTGGAACAGTGGTGTCGAGCAGCAAGACGGGCACAGGCACTACCCTTGCCGAGCACAGCGAAGTTCAGCAAGCGCTCAAAGGCGCACCTGCGAGTGTGCTGCGCGCCCGGTCTGGAGAAGCTCGCGATTCGGCGCTCGCGTCCCTGTCGAGGAACACTGGAGTACGGGTCTTCGTCGCACTGCCGATTACCAACAGCGGGTGCGTGCTCGGAGCCGTGGTTCTCGCGCGCACGCCGATGACGTGGGCAAAGGCCACCTATGCAGACCGCTGGAATCTCGCAGCGACCGGAACGGTGCTGCTGGCAGTCCTCGCGCTCGCGTCGGTCGCCTCCTCGACGCTCGTCGCGCGGCCGATTCGGCGTCTGGTGGCGAAGGCGAACGCGATTCGAGCAGGTGCCCCGCCGCAAAGCGTGACAGACCCATCACCCGCGATTTCCGAGCTCTTCGCGCTGTCGTCGTCTCTCGATGCGATGGCGCGCGCTTTGGCCGAGAAGAACGATGCGCTGCGAGCCTTCGCCGCGAGCGTGTCGCATGAATTCAAGACACCACTCGCATCGATTCGCGGCGCCGTCGAGCTGCTCGAAGACGACGCGATGGCACCTGAGCAGCGCGCGCGCTTCATCAAGAACGTCTCGAAGGACGCCGATCGACTCGGGCGCCTGGTGCAGCGGCTGCTCGAGCTTACCCGCGCGGAATCGACGGCACAGCAGGGAGACTGCGATGCGCACCTGGTCGCGAAGCAAGCGGCTGACGGCAATGAACAGATTGGTGTGCTTGGCAGCGGTGGTCGAATTGCAATGCCTGAAGAAGCCCTTCGGGCGGTGCTGGGACACCTGACAGAGAACGCGTTTCAGCATGGGGGAACACGCGTCACTCTCGTGCTCAGCCCAAACGAATTGATTGTGAAAGATGACGGGCCCGGGATCTCGCCGGCCAACCGGCTGCGGGTGTTCGACGCATTCTTCACCACCGCGCGAGAGTCTGGTGGCACCGGGATGGGGTTGTCGATCGCGCGGACCCTGATGCGTGCGTTTGGCGGAGAGTTGACCCTTGAGCCGCCCTCGACCGGCGCCGCATTCAGAGTCTCCTTTCCAACGACAACAGTGCCGAGGTCGAAGGGTGCTCGGTAGTTTTCGGCTTTCGAGTTCTTCGCAAATCTCACCCTCCGGCCTGGCGCCGTTCGCGGCTACCAGAACATTGCGCGACGCGGGTGAAGAAGTGAGGCGTTCAGGTCAATGAACGACGCAGAAGCCCTTATCGCAATACATTCCTGAAGACGCTGGGCAAACGATGCCGCACTGCCCGCAATTGGGGTTGTGCCATTGACTCACGCAGACACCTCCGCAACGAATGTGAAAGTCCGCGCAAGAAGCGTATTTGGCCGGGTTCGCAAGCTCGTCGAGGTGATCGCACGCAAGCTTGTAGCCCCCCTTGCACGCTTTCTCGAGCAGCGCTTTCCCCTTGGCAACATCCTTGGGGATGCCTTCGCCAAAGGCATATGCGGCACCAAGAACGCTGCAACCAAACACCGCTCCGAGATCACACGACAGCTGATACAGCTCGTTCGATTTCAAGACGTCCTTCTTGATGCCCTTGCCTGAGTCATACGCCCCCGCGAGGCGAGCGCACGCGAACGCAAACTTCGCGTCGCAGGCTTTCTGACTCAGCGCGACCGCGCGCTTGTCGTCACGCTTCACGCCTCGCCCCTTGTCGTAGGCAATCGACAGCTCGGTGCAAGCCCACATCGACCCAAGCTCACACGCTTGAGTGAACGCTTCGAACGCTTTGACTGCGTTCTCTTTGACGCCTTTGCCTTGCGAGTAAGCGATTCCGAGCAGGTTGCAGCCATCGCCGTTCCCGGCAATGCACGATGCCTGGGCGGCGCCGAAGTCCATCGGGGCGGGCGCGGCAGCTGCGACCACCGACGGTGCGCCAGCCTCAGCGGGCGCCTTGCTGCACGCGGCGAGTATCAACAGGAGGAGAACCGAGCTGAACGTTTTCATGAAGGCCAATGACTGCAACGCTGCTGCCATGCGGCTGCGCGAGTCATCACGTCCGCTTGGGCGAACCACGGGC
>JANOHG010001376.1:0-2186 GCA_031406375.1 Archangiaceae bacterium
CTGGATCTGATCGTACCGGAATCGGGGAAACGTCCACCGGATCAGCAACTGCAGGAAGCACAGCGCAATCACCTTGGTCCAGAAGATGGTCGCGAACAGAGCGCCCATCAGCCAGCCGTTCTCGGCGAGGATCGGAATCCGCGCGAGCGCCTCATTGCCGAATGGCAGGTACCAGGCACCGAAGAATACCGCGACCAACACTGCAGCAAGGACGACCACCTCGACGAACTCGGCGATCATGAACAGCCCGAACTTCATCCCCGAGTATTCGACGAAGTAGCCGATGATTTCCGATTCGCCCTCAGGCACGTCGAAGGGCGCGCGCTTGGTCTCTGCGAACGCTGCGGCAAAGAAAAGGATGAACCCCGCGGGCTGCAGCAAGATTCCCCACGCGGGGATGCCGATGTCGAACCCACCTGCTGCAGTGAAGCGCCACAGGTAGTGGCTCTGCATCTCACTCATTCCCGTCGGCCCGCCCAGCTGCACAGTTCCAAAGGCGATCATCATTCCGACCAGCGACAGCCCGAGCGCCACCTCGTAGCTGATCATCTGCGACGACGCGCGCACTCCTCCTAGCAACGCGAACTTGTTGTTCGACGCCCAGCCCGCAAGCGAGGTGCCGTACACGGCCAGCGAGGCGATCGCGAACAGGTAGAGCAACCCGAAGTCGGGGTTCGCTACCGCCATCATGATGTTCTGACCCGCGACGACCACCGTCGGCCCAGCGGGGATGATCGCGAACAGTGCGAACGGCGGCGCGAAGGCGAGCATCGGCGCGAGATTGAAGAGGAACTTGCTCGCCGCTGCCGGCTGGAAGTCCTCCTTCGTCAGCATCTTGATCACGTCGGTCAGGATGTGCGGCGCGCCCGCCAGCGATTGCTTGGCCAGCAGCGGGCCGATGATCGGAATCGGCAAATCGATTCGCGCGCGGTTGGGGCCGATGCGGTCTTGCATCAGCGCGCTCCACTTACGCTCGGCCAGCGTCAGCAGCGTCGCGATGACCATCACGAACACCAACATCAAGATCAGCATGTTCACGATGTTGCCCAGGCCGCGAACACTCAAGCGCTCGACGCCCAGCTTCTCTGCGTAGCCCGCGCCGATATACGCCACCGCCATCACACTGAAGATCGCTGTGCTCAGCAGCGCAAACCAGAACAAGACCATTCCAATCCGGTTGAGGTCTCTCATCAAATTCCCCGGATCCGTGGCACGCCCTGTTCACGCCACCCGGGCGGCCGGCCGTCGGCACCCGCTGCCATCGTCGAAATTCCCTGGCCCTTGATGTTCATCGGCGTCTGCTTGTCCCACTCGTAGTCCTTCAATTCAGGTACCTGTGGAGCCAACGCTCGGAACACATCCCGTGAGGTGGCGTGCGGCATCGCCGCCCCAAGCTCTCGCCCCAGCTCGACCGCCCACTTCCAGAAAGGCCACGCCTCGCCGCGCGGCGGGAAGGCACGTCGAACCCGCTGCGTGATCCCGGCTTCCTGGGTGAAGGTGCCTTCGTCTTCCACGTGACTCGCCGCGGGCAGCTGCACATGCGCCGAGGCCGATACCTGCGACTCATGCATCGCTGCGGTCACGAGCAACTCGACGCCTGCCAGGCGCTTGGCGAACACCTCGGCGCTTTCCGGTACCTCGGCGCCCACCATGTACAGCGCCTTAAGCGCGTTCTTGTCGAGCGCCGCGGTCAAATCGTCAAACGGTTTCAGCTCGAAGCCAAACCCCTTCGCGATCCACTCGAGCCCCTTGCGGTTGGGATTCTTGTCGGCGGTCATCAGCAAATGGTCCGCCGGACCTGGCGCACGGCCCATCGCGTAAACCACCTTCGCCTGCAGCACGTCGCGCGCGAACGAAAAGCTCGCGAGCAGATCTTCGTTGCTCACCGTCGGTGCCACCGCGAACGCCACCGAGCCCACCAGCGGCTTGAGCTTCATCGCTGCGTACTTCACCGCTTCGGCGTTCGTCGCTTCCCGCGCCTCGCTGCCTTTGCCGATCACCGACATCAACAGCCGCGAGGTGTGAAAAGCCTTGTAGGTCAGCCGCCCCTGATCGCACATCCAGCTCTTGATGAACGCCTCGTTCTCGCGCGGTCGGTACCGGTACACGTCCTGGCCCATGAAGTCGGCGCTGACCGAACAGCCGCGGGAACAGCCGGTGCACACCGTCGGCGCAGCAGAGAGAAA
>JANOHG010000967.1:0-3250 GCA_031406375.1 Archangiaceae bacterium
CCAGATCGAGAATCTCGTTGTTCATCCGCACGCGTAGGGCAGGCGTTGGCACAATGGCGCCGGTAAACGCGTCGAACACCGGATCGCCGATGCGCGCGTCGAGCGACCCCAGCTCGTCCAGGCGGAACCACTGCCCGAAGAACTCGTCGATCGCGGCGTCGCTGCGCGGATCATCGAACAGACGCTTAACCTGAGCGCGGTAGCCGACGTCGGTGAGCAGCGCTCCAGATGACGCGGCCGCGAGCAGCGCTGCGTCGGGCGTGGTCTGCCAGAAGTGGAACGACAGCCGCGCGGCCAGCTCGTGCGCATCGAGCGCGAAGACGTCAGCGCCCTGCACGGTCGTCGCGCCCGATTCGACGCGGTAGATAAAGCCGGGTGCTGACAGCAGCAGGGCGACGACGTCGGCCAGCGCGGCGGGATCCGTCGGCGTCGTCGACGCCACGGCCTTGTAGAAGGTGACGTCGGCGGCATCGATAGGATGGCGCAGCGCGAGCGCTCCGAACCGGGTCACGAAGTCAGTCAGGCACTGGGCGTCGTTCGTGGAAGAGGTGTCGGTCGCGCACGCGCCGACCAGCTCGGTGCGCCGTGCGGTGGTGGACGTCATCTCTTTGCCGAGCGCGACCGCCACAGCGTACGCCGCGTCGACGTGGCTCTGCTGAACGACTTGATCGAGGCGAAAGAACCCGCCGTGCCGCTCGGATCCTGGGCCGACGAGTCGATCGGCTGGGTATGTGGCGATCAGCGGCTGCACCGCGGCGAGCACCGTGAGACCGGCCGCCGGTATCGCGGCCCGCACCACGTCGCGCACGCTGTTGGCGTATTCGATCTGCGAGAGGCGCTTGAGCGGCTGCGAATTGACCACCTCGGCGGCGTTGCACGCGAACGGAGTCACCGTCGTCGCGTAGCCGCCTCCTGCCGCGCCGCTTCCGCCAACACCAGCTGTCCCGCCGCCTGCTCCCGAGGGACCGGGCCCGGAAAGCCGAGTGGTGATCTCGCCGTCACATCCAGTGAGCGCGAGCGCTGCAATCCAGACCCACTTCATCCTGCTGTCTCCGTTCACGACGGTAAGAGCCACGAACGGTACTGAAAAGCTCACCCAATCTGCAGAATCGCCACGTCTGGCGTATGACGCTGTTGCGCGCGAGTTCCAGGTTCGCGAAATTGCTCGAGCGGGCTGGAGCACCGAGGTAGGCACAGAGAGTACGAGGTGCGATCGCGCCTACTTGGTGACACCCGAGGACATTGCTGGCGAGGGCAGTGACGGGGTTCAAAACTGAAATGAAATTCAGCTTTGGAACGCGCGACTTGGAGTGGTGCCAAAAGTCTTGCGGAACGCGTGCACGAACGCGCTCAGACTGTTGTAGCCAACCTCGAGCGCAACTGTCGTCACCAACTGTCCCGACGCCAGAAGCCGAAGCGCGTGCACCAGTCGCAGCTGCTGGCGCCACCGACCAAACGTCATTCCGGTATCGGCCTTGAAGCTCCGTTCGATCGTTCGCGGGCTGGCGGCGGCGATGTGGGCGAGCGCGCTCAAAGGACGTGGGTCGTCAGGCTGCTCGAGCAGCAACGCCGCAACTTTGCGCGCCTTCGGCTCTTTCGGTTGCGGCAGGTGAAGTGCGGCGACGGGCACGCCGTGGAGCTGATCGATCAGCACATCCATCAATCGACCTTGTGCAGGGGCGTGACGGGCAAGTCCCCCAAGCGAACTCACGTGAAGAACGAGCTCTCGCAGCAGGGGCGAGACGCTCACCACCTGGCAGGTGTCGCCCAGAAGACGCTTTGTTCGCGGCGAGAAGTAAAGGGTTCGCATCGAGACAGCCCCCGACATCTCGATCGAGTGCTCAATGCGCGCGGGGACCCAAACTGCGCGATGGGTGGGAACGACCCACGCGCCGTCTGGCGTGTGAACGGTCATCACTCCGGCGGTCGCGTAGATGAGCTGATGCCAGTCGTGGACGTGAGTGGGTACGCGATGTCCTGCCGGGTACTCCCACGACAAGGTGCGAACCTGACGGCCTCGATCTGCCCGATGACGGTTCGTCGACATACTTTGTCAGTTTAGCGCAAGTCTGCCACGGGGCTTCTTGGTACGAGACGAGCCACTGGAGGAGTTCATGCTCGGTAAACAAAAGGTGATGGCCTTTCTCGCGACGACCAACGCAGCGCGGTCGCTGGCATTCTACAAGAACATCGTTGGCTTGAGACTGATCGCAGATGAGGAGTTCGCGGTCGTTTTCGACGCCAATGGCACGATGCTTCGCATTCAGAAGGCGGAATCGGTGGAACCCGCGCCCTACACGGCACTCGGGTGGGAAGTTTCAGACATCGACAGCGCGATTTCGGCGCTGCGCAAGAAGAAGGTCTCATTCGAGCGCTATGGTTTTCTCGGCCAGGACGGCGACGTTTGGACTGCTCCTGGCGGCACCCGCATCGCGTGGTTCAAGGATCCCGATGGGAACCTGCTTTCGCTGACGCAGTTTCAGAGTGAAGGCTAGCCGGCTCGCTGGGTATTCGCCAGACGCGCGCGCTGCGGATCGCCGCCGGTATGCCCCGGGTGATGGTCGAGTTCAAGAAGGGCGACCTCGAGGTGCGCATTTCTCCGTGGGCCTACGTGCGTAGGCGCTGCGGCCGTGGCACTCTCTCGAAACGACCTGGTTCTATCGGGTGGAAGTGACGTTCTTACATCAGTCTACAGACCCACACTTACAGCCCAAGTCGCCACGGTTGCGGTGAAGGGGTATGCGCTCGCCTACAAGCTGGATCCCGACGCCTTCGCCACCTGCCCAGCTGGTGAACGTCCACGATTCTCCATTGACCCAAGTCCACCCAATGGCAGGCGCAGGTGGTGCGCCCAGCCGGTTTGATCCCACCCAACCACGGCCCATACAGACCATCTGAACCATTGAGCGGCGGCAGCCAGAGCAACAGGAGCTATTGCCGCGACTATGATCTCGTATGCAAGGGCATCATGAAGAACCCAGATGGCGGGGTCGGCACCACCGGATCCTGCCTGCAGAAGGCGATCGGCGACCCATGCACCTACCATTACGACTGTCCAAGCCTGGCCTACTGTAACGTGGCGCCAGACGGCGGCGTGGGGGCCTGCACCGGCGCTGGCGCGACGACTCCTTGCGACGGCGTGCGTCAGTGTCTGACTGGCTCCTATTGTTCTTTGTCACAGCGCTGCGCACCACAAGCTGGCGCGGGGCAGAGCTGCGCACTGAGGTCCGGCTCGTGCCGGAAGTGGGGC
>JANOHG010000212.1:0-1756 GCA_031406375.1 Archangiaceae bacterium
CAAGATTAGACCGATACAGATTGGAATGGGTCCGATCAGCTGTACCGGTATCAAGCAGGTGCTGTCAAAACTGTGCTGGTCGGGCACCGCTTGCGGTGAACTGGCAATTGGAACCCGGCAGCGTGAGATTGAAGTCCTTCATGGCTCTGACCACTCAGCTCGATCGCCGCACGCTCCTTGCGCTGTTCCTCGTCTACGTGGTTTGGGGTTCGACCTATCTGGTGATGCGATTCGCGGTCGAAGGCCTGCCGCCGCTGCTGATGGGCGGTGTCCGGTTCCTTGTCGCGGGAATCGTTCTCGTTACCTTCCTGCGGTTGAAGGGTGAGACCTTTCCAACTGCCAAGCAGTGGCTGTGGTCGGCCCCGGTCGGCGCGCTGTTTTTTCTTTTCGGCAATGGCTTGGTGGCGATCGCCGAACAGAAGATCTCATCTGGAATTGCGGCGGTCGTCTGCGCCACGATGCCGTTGTGGGCGGCGGCGATGGCGCCGTTGTTTGGCGAGCGAACGTCTTCTCGCGAGTGGATCGCGATGGTGCTCGGCATGGCGGGAGTCGTCATCCTCAGCACTGGCAGCGAGCTGCAGGCTGATCTGACGTCGACGCTGGTACTGATGGTGGCCCCCATCGCCTGGGCGCTGGGGTCTCTTCTCTCGCGTCGGCTGCCCTTGCCCAAAGGCTTGATGTCGGCTGGGGCCCAAATGGTCACCGGAGGCGTGATTCTGCTCGTCGTCGCGCTCATCCGAGGTGAACGGTTTCCCGCTGACCCTTCGGTCAAGTCGGTCGCGTCGCTGGCGTACCTGATTGTCTTCGGGTCACTTGTCGGGTTTACGGCGTACAGCTACCTGCTGCGAAACACCCGGCCGGCCATCGCGATGAGCTACTCGTACGTGAACCCGGCGATTGCTGTGTTTGTTGGAGCCGCGCTGGGGGCCGAAGAGCTGCATGGCCACACGCTGATCGCGACGGCGTTGATCGTCGCCGCGACCGTGGTGATGGTGAGGTCCACAAGCGCGGGGGTGCCCGCGCCCACCGTTCATCCTCGTCCGCTTGGGTTGCCCTCGGGTGACGGGAAGGCGGCACGGTAGAGGACGTGCCGTCGCAGTCGGTGGCCGACCGGAATCAACGGGTGGTCGAAATCGCCCGTCTCGTCGCGCTTCATTCCGATGACTTCCATCACCCGCCGTGATCGGAGGTTGGCGGGGACGGTGAACGACACCACCTCTGCAAGCGGCTGAGTGGCGAACGCCCACTTCAACACTGCGGCTGCGCCTTCTCTCGCGTACCCATGACCCCACGTGTCCGGCGAAAGTCGCCACCCAATCTCGACGCACGGCATGAACGGTGCGGTGAAGGCGGGCACGTTGAGGCCGACAAAGCCCGCGAACTTCGTCACCCCGGGAACCTCGACCGCCCACAGGCCGTACCCCTGCCGTTCGAAGTGGCCGACGATCCGATCCGCCATCGCGTCGCTGTCAGAACGACTGAGCAAAGCAGGAAAGAATTCCATCACCTGCGGGTCGGCATTCAGCGCGGCGAACGGCGCGCGATCCTCAAGCTGCCAGTTTCGCAATATCAACCGCTGGGTCGTGAGGATGGGGGCAACCATCAGTACGGTCGTTCTCCAACTGTGTTTCCCGGCGGCGCATAGTTGCATGTGGGTCGTGCTGGCCTCGCTGGTGGTGGTGTTGCTGCCGCTGTCGCGCGTGCTGCCGCCGCTGTACGAGCTGCGCATCCGCTCGCGCGTGTTTCGCTGGTACGG
>JANOHG010000253.1:0-3759 GCA_031406375.1 Archangiaceae bacterium
GCGACTTCAACGACCACCTGGTTGACACTTTTCAGGTCTACATGAAGGACGCCTCGAAGATCGAAGAGGTGCGGCGACAAATCAGCGAACGCTTCGGAGCCAAGCACGACCTCTATGTGTTGTCGAACGTGGAATTGCGAAAGGAGGCGTACGATCTGGTGTCGAACGCGTTCGCGGTGACATATGCGATGGAAGGTGTCGCGGTGCTGCTCGCGCTGCTGGGGGTAATCAACACGTTGCTCGCTGCGGTTCTCGACCGCACGCGTGAGATCGGCTTGTTGCGCGCGATCGGCGCCGCAAGGTCACACGTCATCAAGCTGTTCATCGGCGAAGCGGCGCTGATCGGCCTGACGGGAGGCACGATCGGCACACTGCTGGGCTACGCGCTCGGCTTCACGCTCACCAAGGTCGTCGGAGTACAGTCAACCGGCTGGAATTTCCCGTTCATTTTCCCGACCGAGTTGGCCCTTCAGATGCTCGTGGCGTCGACGGTTTGCGCAATCCTGGCGGGCATCTATCCCGCTCGACGTGCCGCGGCGCTCGACGTTGTCGAAGCGCTCGCCTACGAGTAACCGTGACGAAGCGCTATAGTGAGGTACTTCGATGAGTTCTGTTCCCTTCCGCATACTCGTAGTTGAGGACGAGCCTGTCATCCGGGAGCTCGTGCGGAGCATGTTGTCCGGCGACGGAGTCGAGGTTCAGTGCGCAGCAACCGGGGTTGAAGGGCTAAAGCTCGCGCGAACGTCGAAGTTCGATCTGATTTTGCTCGACGTGATGCTCCCTCAAATGGATGGCATCACTGTGTGCAGATTGCTGAAGGCCGACGCGGCGACCGCCTCGGTGCCGTTGCACATGCTCACCGCCAAAGCGAAGAAGGTTGACGTCGACGCAGCAACGCGAGCTGGAGCCAACGGCTACATCCAAAAGCCGTTTCGCGGAGCCGAGCTGTTCGATTTGGTTGCATCTCTTCGCGCCGCCCGCATCGCGTAGTTATGGCAAGCGGGGGTGAAGAAACCGCGCCAGCGCGAACATGTCTTCCCAATCGAGCTGGGCGAACTGAAGCGCAACCTTCCCCCCCTCACGCCACTTCACTCGTGCCTGGGTGATGATCTGCTTGTCCTCTGGCAGCGGGATCGCGAGCGTCACCTGATCCACCAGTTCGGGAAAATCCCCCTGCAAGCACAGGCCTGCCATCGACAGATCCGTCGAGCGCGCCGAAACCGCCCGACCGTTCAGCTTCAGCTTCACAACCAGGTGCGCGCCCACTCTCGGGTGAAAGCGGGTGGAAACAGGCACTCCCGTCAGCATCTGCATCGGTTCGGCTCCTGGGAAATGAGTAACAGACCTGAAGCACTGTTGATCACGATGGTGCGGCCGCAACTTTTGAGAGCTGCGACGCGCGTTTCTTGACTTAAAGACAGCGCGTGAAAGCTCCGTCAACTGCGCTCGTTTGTTCTGGTGGTGGTGCCCGCGGTGCGTACGAGGCGGGGATCATTCGATATCTGCGCGAAGAGCTGCCGTCATCGGTGCGGCCGCACGTTCACTTCGACGTCTTCTGCGGGACGTCGGTGGGGGCCATCACCAACTGCTTTTTGGCCGCCCATTCCGACGCTCCACAGGATCAAGGCCGGCTGCTCTCATCGTTCTGGACTGGGCTTCAACTCGAGAAGGTCTTTCGCGTCGACGGCGAGGATCTTTGGACCATCACCCGCAAGATCTGGAACCTCGCCCGCGAAGAAGAGCGCCCCCCTGGATGGCGCCTCTACGACCTGCTTCATCTGGCGCCTCTGGAAGAGCTGGTACGGACCTTGATTCCCTGGGCGCGAATTTCGGCCAACCTGGCTCGGGGCAACCTCAGTGCGCTTTCGGTTTCGACCACCCGCATCGTCGATGGAAAGACGGTGGTCTTCGTCCAGCGCAAGCAAGGCGGCGTTCCACCCTGGAGCCGCGACCCTTTCACCGAAGCGCGTGAAGCCATTCTCGGGCCCGAGCACGCCCTGGCTTCTGCCGCCATTCCGATGCTCTTCAAGGCGGTGAAGATTGGCGAAGAGTACTTTTGTGATGGCAGCGTTCGGCAGAACACCCCGCTGTCTCCTGCGTTGCGGCTTGGCGCTGAACGGGTGCTGATCTTGTCGTTGCGGCACCGTCCCGACGGTCCTGCACCCAAGCCGCAACCGATGGCCAATTACCCGTCGACTCCAGTGCTGATGGGCAAGGTGCTCAATGCGCTGATGCTCGATCACACCGAGTACGATCTCGATCGAATGCGACGCTTCAACGCAATCCTCGAGACGGGTGTGAAGGCCTTCGGAGCCGAGTTCCTTCCGAAAATGAACGAGACGATCACCCAGATGAGGGGTCAGGAATACCGGAGGGTGAAAGATCTGGTGATTCGGCCTTCGAGAGATCTGGGCGAGATCGCCGCGACCCAGGCGAAGGGCAAGAAGCTCGTGAACGACACGTCGGGGTTTCCGACCCGGATGCTGCAGCGCTTAACCCAGAGCCAGCTCTTCACCTCAGCCGATCTGGCCAGCTATCTGCTGTTTGACGGCGACTATGCGCGCGCGCTGATCGAGTTGGCGATGTACGACGCGCACGCTCAGCGTGACGCCCTCATCGCGTTCTTCGATCCTGAAATAACTCCCCTGGCATCTCGGAGTTGAGACGGGGTGGGCGCGGCTCGATGTGTTGTCAGCCGGTTACAGCCGGCACGGCGACTGAAGTGGGTCGACGCGACAACCCGCTTCACGGAGCCCCAAATGGACAACGCCCACTTCGCCCGCATTTCCGTCACTCCCACCGTCGCGAGACAGACACCGAAAAACGATTTCGGCCAGGTCCTCAACAACTCGCTCAATGGAGTGCTTCAAGCAGGTTCGGTGGTGGGCTCTCTGACTGGAATGCCAATCATCAGCAGTGCGGTATCGGCTGTGTCGTCGCTGGTTAACGGCACCGGCAGCAGCCACAACAACAACGGCATGGCTCGAAACAGCTCAGCGGTTTCCGGCACGATCAACATCGGCACCGCGTCGCCTGGCATTGGGTCAATCGAGGGCGCTGGGGGGGGCGTGGCTGTCGGAAGCACGGTACAGACGACCGGCTCGACGACCCGTGGTTCATCGGCCTCCGGCGTCGAACCCGCTGGCATGGACAACATGCTTTCGGGAATGCGGGCTGAGGCCGATCGTTCAATGACGATGCAGCTGAAAATGCAAAACGAGAGCCGTGAGTACAACACCCTCACGAACATCTTGAAGCTGCGCCACGACTCGGCGAAGGCAGCCATCAACAACATCCGCTGAGGACGCGATGGCAATCCAAGGCATCGGCGCCGCAGGCGTCAGCGGAATTAGTGGAGCCGGAGTTGGAATCGGACCCAAAGCGGGAAGTCAGCCGTTCAGCAAGACTTTCCAGGGCCAGACGACCAACCCGCATCGCGGAGAAATGGGTGCGCTGCAGGTAAAGCCACCCCACCAGCGCGCCGAAGCGAAGGCGACCACCGACGTCGGAAAGTGTGAGGTGAGTTCCGCGCGGCCGCCTTCGGCCGGTCAGGCAATGAAGGCGCTGGAGCCGACCAGAATGATGGACCAGGTGGCGGCCGCGCAAAAACGAATGGAAACCGTGCTCGAGCTTGCCCAATCAGGAAAATCGTTCACTCCGGCCGAGCTGATCTCGTTGCAGTCGCAAATGTACCGGGCCAGCCAGGAGCTCGACCTGGCAGGAAAGGTCATCGAAAAAGCCACCGGCGGCGTGAAGCAG
>JANOHG010000297.1:0-10394 GCA_031406375.1 Archangiaceae bacterium
TGGCGGTGATGCCGCTCAACGCGTCCTTCTCGTTCGACGCGTGGCGCAAACCTTCACTGCGCAGGCAAAGCTTCCCAGCGTGGTGCACGTGGTTGCTGCGGTTCCAGGTCGCCACCGTCTATCTGTTCGCGGGCTTGGCGAAGTTCAATTCTGACTGGTTGCTTCACGCGCAGCCGCTGAGCATCTGGCTCACCGCGCGCGCGAGTCTTCCTGGAATTGGCAGTTTGTTCGACCATCGGACGATTGCATTCGCTGCGGCCTGGGGCGGATTTCTGTTCGATTCGACGGTGCCGGTGTTCTTGATCTGGAAGCGCACCCGGGCAATCGCGTTCACCGTCGTGATCGGCTTTCACTTCGCCACCTGGGTGTTGTTTCCGATCGGCATGTTCCCAGCAATCATGATCACCTCGGCGTTGGTGTTCTTCGATCCTGCGTGGCCACGAAGGCTGTTGCGGCGCTTTTCCATCGCCTCACCGCCGTTGGTCGCAGCAACTGCGTCTGATCGCCCTCGGTGGGCGTCGGCGGTCATTGCGATGGCAGTGGGGTGGTGTGCGGTGCAAGTGGCGCTTCCATTGCGCACCCACCTCTACGGCGGAAATGTTTCATGGCACGAGCAGGGAATGCGCTTTTCCTGGCGGGTGATGACGCGCGAGAAGAATGGCGCCGTCACCTTCATCGTGCGATCGCCGACCACCGGACGCGAATGGCATGTCTCGCCGCGGCGGTACCTGACCCGAGTTCAAGAACGCGAAATGGCAGTACAGCCGGATTTGATCCTTCAGCTTGCTCACCACATCGGCGACGGTTGGCGCGACTTGGGTCATGGCCCCCTCGAGGTTCGCGTGGATGCGTTGGTTTCGCTCAATGGGAGGCCAGCGCAGGCGTTGGTGGATCCGAACATCGATCTGATGCGGGAACGCGATGGGCTGGCGCCCAAGGGTTGGATTCTTCCGGAGCCGCGGTCGCGCCCGGTACAGCTCGACCTGCGCGCGGCTCGGTGAGGCCGACCTCTTCGTCCGATCGGTGTAGGCTGACGCATGCGCCTTCGGGTGGTTCTGTTCGCATTGTGCGCGATCGCCTGCGCCGAGCGTGCGATCATCCCCGGTCGGTCAGCCCCCGTCGGCTGGCCACCGTGGTCGGATGAATGGATTACCCACGAGGGGCAGCGGTTTATCCACGACACGCAGTATCGGCGCGCCGCGCTCGAAGCCTCGCTGACCAATCCACTCAACCTGTATTCGCGGCTGCGGCTGGGGTCGTACGCACTGGGCACCCGAGGTTGGGACTTGCTGCCCGAATGGAATCCACGTTCGCAACGGGTGACCGCGCCACTGGCGACTTCTCTGGCTTTGGGCCACACACCGGCTGTCAGTTCGGCTCGGCTCTGGGATGAAGCAATTCCGGACACGATGGAGGCCTGGGTCGCACTGGGCCGTCGGGTGTTCTTCGAATTTCCGCTGCGGGCCGAGGTGACCCTAGAACACGGCCTCACTCAGCCGGCCCTCGCAGCCGCCGTCGGCGTCGAACGAGCGTCTGATGGTGCACTTCCGGGGCTGGTGGTGTTCGCCGACGTCGACGGCACGACGCGGGTCGGAATCACCTGCGCCATCTGCCACTCAGCAGTGAGGCGCGGCGTGGTCGTCGCTGGAGCCGCCCGACGAAGTTTCGACTACGGCAAGCTGCGGGTTGCGTTCCACCACGACACGGGAGTGCCATTGGAACGCGACCAGCAGCAGCGAATGTCGCAGTGGGGTCCTGGGCGTGCGGATGTGACCGAGGACGACGACGAGGACCCGGTGGCGATTCCGGATCTCTGGGGGCTGCGCGCGCAAACCTGGCTCACCCAGGCGGGTACGATTCGCCACTCGAGCCCACTGGCGCTCGCAATCCGTCAAGAGACTCAGCTGATCGATTCCAACCACCAGCTGGTTCGGCCGCCACGCGCATTGGTGTGGGCTCTGGCGATGTATCTGTATTCCCTCGTTCCTCCTGCAGTGGTCCGCCCCCAAGACCCCCAGCAGGTGCTGCGCGGTAAAGGGCTCTTCGTCAATCACTGCCGCAGGTGCCATTCGAACGCAAGCCTCGGAGGCCGAACGATCGCAGTTGGGGACATCGAAACCCACCCGGGCCTCGCCAACGGCCGAGGCCGCGGAACAGGCGCCTACCGGACGGCGCCACTGGTCGACGTTCTCGAAGGCGCGCCGTACCTGCACGATGGGTCGATTTCGTCTCTTGCCGAGTTGCTCGGCAGCGAACGTCTGGACTCTCGCTACACAGCGGGGCGGCTGGGCCCAGGTCCGATCAAAGGGCACCGCGCTGGCACCGAGCTCGCCATCGTCGATCGCGCCGCGCTGATCGCGTACCTCGAGACGCTCTGAACTCAAGTCTTCACGTTCGCGGGGAGAATCGTCGGGCCCGCCACGCTGATGTCCCGCTGCACGTTCTGGTCTTGTCCGCCCACCGTCAGCACCGCTTTGAGCAGATAGGATTTGCTTCTGCGGTCACGGACCGCCGCCCAATTCGGCTGGCTGAGCACATAGCTGACGCTTAGGTTTTGCTTCGGGCTCACCCGCCCTTCCCACGGCTCGTACGTTCCTGACTCGGACCATGCCGATGCCGAACGCACGGTGAGCTCACCAATCAAGGTGCCGCTCTCATCGAAGAGTTCGACCCTTTTTACCCGCACCTCATTGACAGAGTTGCCACCGCCGGCGATCACCGCCAACTGCATCGAAGTCGCGCCGCAACGAAGATTGGAGCGCACGGACTTTGCTTTCGGCTTTTGCGCGCCAGCTGCCGACTCTGCGCAATCCTCGCCCAACGTCACCGCCGTCAACTCGATCCTGACCTTCCCGTCGGCGGGTGGTTGCGGCGCATCGAGGTCAGCGCTCGCGGTTGAGGACATCAGCGCAACGACGAAGCTGCACGCGACGCGGATTCCGGTCATTCCCCAGCGTACATCGAGACCGCGAGCGACTCGTCTCGTGGGCGGTGTCAGCCGGGGTCGAATCGAGTACACACAAGCGCACACGATGCCCGAAACCTCAACCCTGATTGGCTTTGGCCTGGTGGCGCTGGGGATGGTGATCACTCCAGGCCCCAATATGATGTACCTGGTTTCGCGCGCCATCTGCCAGGGGCCCGCGGCGGGGCTGATCTCTTTGGCCGGCGTCGCTCTTGGGTTCACCGTCTACATGTTCGCTGCCGCGTTCGGCATTAGCGTGCTGCTGTTCGCAGTGCCCTTCGCGGTCGACGCGCTGCGAGCTGCTGGCGCCGCTTACCTGCTCTACCTCGCGTGGCATGCGCTCAAGCCTGGAGGACGTTCACCCTTTCAGGTTCGAGATCTTCCACGCGATCGACCAGCGAAGCTGATTGCGATGGGGTTCCTCACCAATCTGCTCAACCCAAAAGCGGCGATGCTCTACCTGTCGCTTTTGCCACAGTTCATCGATCCACGGCGCGGCAGCGTCCTCACCCAATCGGTCATCCTTGGTTCGATGCAGATCTGCATCAGCGTGACGGTCAACGCGATGATCGCCCTCGGGGCGGGGACGATTGCCCGGATGCTCAGAACGCGTCCGATGTTTGCGGTGATCCAGCGCTGGTTGATGAGCACGGTGCTCGCCGGGTTGGCGGTGCGAATGGCCTTCGACTCCAGAAAATAGCGTCAAGCGAAGTACAGCGACCCGGAAAGTGGGTGGTCGATTGGTTTGCGACGCCCCGATGGCAAGGCGAACGACCGAGGCGTGCTGGCGGAGCTGGCGGCACGCCGCAGGGAATTCAACGCAGCAAGCGGGAATGCATCGGCGGCCAAGCGATCACCCACTTAAAGGGTCTAAGGCCAGACGATCCGGCCAGGCGCATTTTCGCGACCCTGCTCGGTGTGACACGTGTTGCAGTCTCCGTTCATCTGAGCGTCGCCCATCGGTCGAACGCGTCCGTTGGATCTCACCCGCGCCTTATAGGGAAGCGAGACCTGCGCGGCGACACTGGTGGATTCGAAGTTCCCCGACTTGTCGACCGGCAGCGTGAGCTTCAGCTGCCCCGTGGAGTCGAGGATCTCGACCACCGTTCCGTCAGGCACAGCGTTCGCGCTGCACAAATCGGCCTCGTTGAATTCACCGTACACGGTGCCCATGAAAAATTTCGCCCCCTTCCCGCTGTAGACGCGGTTGGGGTTCTGGCCCAGGAAGTTGTCTCCGAGGTGACACGCGCGGCAGGCGTAGCCCGGGTTCATCTCTTTCTTGCCCGTGTTGCCCTCCGTCCACCTCATATTGCTGAAGCAGGTGACCGGTAGCATCCCGCTTCCCCCGTCGGGCTTTCCCGCATCTGGCGGGCCCGCATCCCGGTTGGGGTCGACGGTGCCACACGCCATCCATGCAACGATCGCGACGACTGGAAACAACCGGATCAACGGATGAGTCTCCCCAGCGCGTCGTTCAGCGCCGGCTTGAGGGTGAGCAAAGGTGCCATTGGGTCGCCGCGTTGCTCAAGTCTTTCGATCGCATTGCGGATCGTGAACTTGCCAGGGGTCAAACCCTTCTTCACCTCTGACCAAATCAACGGCATCGATACCGGAGCGCCCGGCCTGGCGCGCACGCAGAACGGGGCGGCGATCAGCTTGTTGTTCCCGTTTTGATAACAGTCTAGGTACACCTTCCCTGCCCGCTTTGAGACCGTGCGTTCCACGGTTGCGAGCTCAGGGTGGCTGGCGACGATCATCTGCGCCAGCATCTCGGCCAGCTGCACCGCGAAGCGGTTGTCGACCTGGCTCCCGAGGGGAATCATCACGTGCAGTCCTGAAGACCCGCTGGTCTTGGGGAAGGCCGGCAGGCCTGCCTTCTCGCAGATCTTTCGCAGGGTCAGCGCGAGAGTAATTACCGAATCGAACGGCGCCTGTTTCGGATCAAAGTCGATCACGCACCAATCGGCGAGTTCGAGGTTGGGCAACCGGCTCGCGGGCAGGTGAAGCGGCAAGGTGCCCATGTTCGCGACCCACTCGAGCGTGCGCAGGTCATCGCAGACGACCTGCTCGAGGTCGCGGTTCTCTTCTTCGTTGTGAACGGGCGTGGTGCGCAGCCATTCGGGAGCACCCTTTAGGGGCTTGGCCTTCTGGAAAAAGTTCTTTCCTCCGATGCCGTCGGGGTAACGGGTCATCATCAATGGCCGGTCTTTGAGATAGGGCAGCAACCACGGTGAGACGGCGCGGTAGTAATTGAAAATGTCTTGCTTCGCGATTCCCTCGTCGGGAAAGTAGATCTTCGAAGGGTTGGTGAGCGCCACCACCGCAGCAGCCACCCGCGCTGCCGTGGCTTGCAACACGCCTTCGGGTGGCACGCATTCCTTGGGCAGTTTGTCCTGACGAAAGCGCAACAGCACCGGCTCGCGCGGAGAGAGCCCCACAGGCCAGTTCTTGTAGCGAACCTCGACGACCATGATCGGCTCGGTCCACACCACATCTTTGTCGTCGGTCAGCGGGCCGCGACAGGCAGGAGTCTTTCGTTTGGCGGCGGTGAGCTCGGCGTGCACTTCTTTCTGTAGCCGCGGACCAAACCCAGATCCGACTTTTCCGGCGTAAACGAAGCCCTTGTCATCGTGCACCCCGAGGTGAAGCGCTCGGAATTCCTCGGCATACCCGACAACCGCGAAGTCGCAGATCGTCGTGAAGGCGACCTTGACCCAGTCGGGACCACGACCCGCGCGGTAAGGAGCGTCAGCGCGCTTGCCGACGATACCCTCGAGGCCTTTGGCGCGCACGGCCTCGAGCAAGGCCTCGCCCTGGTCTTCCACGTGATCCACTGCGCGAACGCGCCCTTCCTTGGGCAGCAACTGAAGCAGCAGCGCTTTGCGATCCTTGACGGGCAGCTCGCGCAGGTCTTTGCCGTCGAGGCGCAAAAGATCGAACGCGAAGTACACCGCAGGCGACGCCTGGGCCATGTACTTGATCTCGCGGTTGCTGGTGAGCGTCGAACGCTCGAGCAACTTCTGGAAGCAAGGCTTTCCTTCGGCATCTTGAATGACCAGCTCGCCATCGAGAATGAAGTCGTCTGTCGTCAGCGCCGCGATCGCTTCGGCTACCTCGGTGAACTTGTCGGCGGCGTCGCGCCCACGCCGAAAGACGATCCTCGCCTTGCCACCCTCGCGGGCTGCAAGCGCTCTGAAGCCATCGAACTTCAGTTCCCACAGCCAACCCGGGCGGGTGAAGGCAGCGGCGCGTGGCTCGCAGAGCTGCAGCTGTATGTCCTCAACGCGGACTGTTTGGTTTTTGGCAGCCATCCCTTGTTGGATCTACCGTACCCCTCACTATGAGCGCGCGCGCAATGGGTTCGGGGGTCATCAGCTTCGGGTTGGTCAACATTCCTGTGAAGGTCTATTCGGCCACAGATTCATCGGGGAAGATCAGCTTCAACCAACTTCACTCGGAAAAGCGAACCCGGCTGAAGCAGCAGATGTACGACCCCGAAACGGGTGAGATCGTGCCTCGCGACAAGATCATCAAGGGCTACGAGTACGCCAAAGACCAGTACATCGTGTTGTCCGAGGATGAGCTCGACCAGCTCGAGCTCGCGACGTCTCGCTCGATGGACATTTCCGAGTTCGTGCCACTCGAGACCGTGGATCCGCTCTATTTCGAATCGGGCTACTACCTCGGGCCCGACAAGGGCGCCGAACGCGCCTTCAAGCTGCTGACCGCTGGAATGGCTGACATGAAACACGCCGCGGTCGCCAAGTACGTGCGCAGTGGGAAGCAGAACCTGATTCTGCTTCGCCCCTTCGGCCCGGGAATCGTGATGCAAATGCTGCGCTTCGCCGACGAGGTGAAGGCGCAGGGTGACGTGCCGATTCCTGACGCGACGGTCTCGGATGCCGAGCTGGGGCTGGCGCGCCAGTTCATCCAACAGCTGGCGAAGCCAAAGTTCGATCCGTCTTTGTATCGAGACGAGTACCGCGAGAAACTCAAGGATCTGATCGATCGCAAAGTGAAGGGTGAAACGGTGACGCTGACACCCCTTGCCGCCCCCGTTGCGAAGGTGGTCGACCTGATGGAGGCGCTTAAGGCGAGCCTCGCCAAGCAAGCGGGTGCTTTGGCGCGGGTCGCCACGGCGCCGGCGGAAGAAAGGAAGCCGCCGCACCGGGCTCCGCGTGCGGCGGATTCAGACGCGGATGCCCGCGAAGCTCCGGCCCAGAAGAAGGCGAAGGGGAAGAAGTAGTCTTCACCGCCACGCCCCAAAGACTCGGGTGGGCTATCAAGTGCCAATGAACCTGAAATACCAGCTGGCGAGCTGCGGGTTGTCGTTGCTTGCCGTGATGCCGGTATGGGCCGCCGAATCCGATGACGCGGATTGCAAAAAGGGCAATGCGACGGCCTGTGCAAAAGCAGGCAGCGATCAGATCAAAGCGAAGGACTACGCCAAAGCCAAACAGCTGCTCGAGCAGGGCTGCAAGCGCGCGAACGCCGAGGCGTGCGACAACCTCGGATGGATCTACGATGACGGCCTCGGCATCACGCCCGAGAAGAAGCGAGCCGAACTCTTCTACGGCAAGGCCTGCGCGGCTGGGTTGGCGCGTGGCTGCACGAACCAAGCGGTGATGCACCTGCGCGGCGAGGGCGTCGCGAAGGATCCGAAGCAAGCCGCGGCGCTCTTCGACAAAGCGTGCGCGGGCAAGCACTGGGGTGGATGCAAGAACCTGGGGTTGTTGCTCCTCTCGGGGAACGGCGTCGCCAAGGATCAGCTCAAGGCCAGCAAGCTCTTCAACACCGCGTGCGACGAAGGGAAGCACGCGTCGAGCTGCCATGACCTCGCGGTGATGTACTTCGGTGGCGAAGGAATGGAGAAGGACAGCGCCAAGGCCACCGACTACTTCCGAAAGGGTTGCGAGCTGGGCCACAAGCCGGCGTGCCCCTACGCGAAGTGACCGGTTAGGGTGAGCCGAACGCGAAGATCAACGCAGCGCCGACGCCAACGATTCCCGCTGCGGCGAAGAGCCCAGTCGCCAGCGACGAGTCGGTTCTCGCACGGTCGTCGATCGCGAACGCTTCCCGCTGCGTCAACCCGGTGATGGCCCCGGTCGAATTGCGGTTTGCCAATCGAATCTGAGCACTGCCGTTGTCGGCGTTGTTCCTAAACACTCCGCCACCGACGGCGGTGGCGATGGCCGCTCCGAAGCCCACCACCCCTACAATCCGCAGGGGCCCGAAGAACGACCGGCTCACCATGGGTTGGGGCTCGGGTTCGGAAAGCGGCGGTGCCAACACCGCCTCGGATCTGGTCTCGACGAGAATCGGCTTGGCGCGTGAACCCACGGTCGCGAACACCGCATCGCTTTCACCCAGCAACTCTGCCCACCATTCCAGGGTGGTGGCTGCCCAGGCGATGGTCGCGGTGGGTTCGGCCAGCGTTGCGTCAACCGTGTACCAGGACGCGGTAGACCCCTTGAGACGGAATCGAATTCGTCTCGCCAACTTGAGAGGATCGGCGGCCACTCGCACTGTTACCGCGACGATCTTTCCAGCGGCCACTTCTGGAGGAAGAGCTTCAAACTTCAGCTTCCCCATCGTGGTCGCCCAACCTTTGGCTTCGAAAAAAGGACCCATCACTTTCGGCGGAAAGTCACCCTTCACCTCGAACTCGGGATCAATCGAGCACAGCAATCGAAAGAAACCGCGCGCTTCGTCGGTGCGGCCAAGTGTGGCTGCCACCTGGCCCTGCAGCCACACCAGCTCGATGGATGTCGCGCGATCATTGCCGGGGTGCGCGCGCGCCTTGACGAGGGCGGCTGCGGCCTGGGGATAATTGAGCTGCTCCACCAGCTGCCGCGCCGGTTCGAGATGGGGATTTGCAGATCCCAACACCAGCGCGATTGCGCATGCCCAAAGCATCTGCCGAAGGTTAGTTGATCTGCAGTGAAAGTCGTCACATCGTCTCGGGCGACTTGTCAGATTCGAAAAGCGATCCTGTAGAGCACACTGGCGCCTGGCGCCCTGGGGTGACGATTGGCAGGTACTCACTTCTGGTGAGGATTGCAGTCGGCGGAATGGCCGAGATCTGGCTCGCGCGCGAAAGCGGGATGAAGGGGTTCGAGCGGGTGGTGGTGATTAAGAAGATCTCTGACTCGCTCAGCAATGACCCGCCCTTCGTCGAGATGTTTCTGGATGAGGCCCGGATCGCAGCCCAGCTGGCGCACCCGAACATCGTGCAGATCTTCGAACTCGGCGAGTACGCGGGAGCCTATTACATCGCGATGGAGTACCTGCCAGGCGAAGACGTCGCCAACATCGTGCGCACCACCCGGGCGGCGAATGTAGCGATGCCCTTTTCCTACACCGCACGAATCATCGCTGATGCAGCGTGTGGCCTCGCCAGTGCGCATTCACGAATGGGGCTCGATGGGCTGCCACTGAACGTGGTTCATCGCGACGTGTCACCCCAGAATCTGATCGTCACTTACGAAGGGGCGGTGAAGCTGGTCGACTTCGGAATCGCCAAGGCAGCCAACCGGGCCTCGAGCACGGCCAGCGGGCAGCTGAAGGGGAAATTCAGCTACGTTTCTCCGGAGCAGATTTTGGGCGAGGACGTGGATGCCCGCGCTGATGTCTGGTCGTTGGGAGTCGTGCTCTTCGAAGCGATCACCTGCACGCGGCTTTTCTCGTTCAAGGACGATCAACTCAAGACGCTGCGGGTGGTGAGTGGCAATGATCCGATTCCGCGCGCGAGCATCCGCAACCCAGCGGTACCGCCAGAGCTCGACCTGATCATCGAGAAGGCGCTGACCCGAGATCGAAACGCGCGGTATGCGTCTGCGCACGCGTTTCAGAGCGCCCTCGAAGGGTGGATTCGAACGCAGCCCGACGCGCCGGTTGGCCCCGATCTGGCGAACTTCCTGAGCACGCTCTTCGCCGACCGGAAGGCGAGGCGGATCGCACTGATCGAATCGGCACGGAAAGGCGAGGTGAGCTTCAGTGGCAAAGCCCCAGCGGGGCTGCGCCCTCCGACCGAGCGGTCGATGCCGGGGCTGTCAACGCCAGGAAAGGGTTCGCGCAGCGGCAGCCGCCTAGGACTGGTCGCGGGCGGGTTCGCGGTGATTGCAGCGGGCGTGGGAATTGCCATGCTGTTAACGCGCGGAGGCTCGGTGGGCGCCCTGGACCTCGACTCTGTTCCCCAAGGGGCTCAGGTCACGATGGATGGAAAGACAGTGGGAACGGCGCCGATCTCGCTCGAGGACGTGCAGCCGGGCGAGCACATGATCACTGCGAGCCTGGATGGGTTGCCGAACCAAACACGGAAGGTGAAGGTGTCGGCCGGCGGGCGCACCAATTTACAAATCGCGTTTCCGCCGCTTCCGGTGCAGATCGAAGCGATGTCACCTGAGGTTTCGGTGATTGATTCCAGTGC
>JANOHG010000306.1:0-1582 GCA_031406375.1 Archangiaceae bacterium
GCAGCAGCACCGTCGACGCCACATTCGCAGCCAGCTTCCCCGGAGGTGCGTAAATGAGGTGGTCGAAGTCGACGCCACGCAGCAGCTCCATTGCGATGAAGTAACTGCCGCCCGCGGCCTGGCCAAAGTCGAAGAACGTCACCAGCTTCGGGTGGCTCAGCTTCAGCCCAAGCTTTGCCTCGTCGAGGAACTGCTCGACCATCGAGGCTTCTTGCGCCAGGTGGGGAAGAATGCGCTTCAGCGCGACCAACCGCGAGACTCCCATCGGCCCGACTGTGCGGGCGACCATCACCTGCGCCATTCCTCCGCTGCCCAACGGGGTCACCAGCTCGTAGTTGCCGATTCTGCCGCGCGGCCGAAACGCGCTGCGTTCTGACAGCTCGTCGAGCCGCGCGAGTGGCCCGCTTCCATCGGCGAGGGCGAGGAAGGCGATGACCGTCGAGTCGAGCATTTCGGAAATGGCCTCGACCAAAGCCAGAACCTGCTTGCCGCCTCCTTCGAAGCGGCCCGGCAAGAGGAACCCCAGCGCGCCGAAGTTGAGGTCGGCGAGCTCGAGCCGGGCGACGAAGAGCGTGTGCTTCTCGTCGACCACCACAGCGCCGTCGTACTGGCTGTACTTGCGAACATCGATGTACTCGGTGCCTACCAGCTGCGTCAGCACTGTCTCTTGGGTTCCGCGCAGCGTGACGAAGGCCGCTTTCGCGTGAATCATCCGCATGCACTGCGTGAGAAAGACATCGAGCGCTGCATGGAGCCCGAGGCCACGCGCGAGGCTGTCTTCGAGCACCTCGTCGGCCATTCGGTGCACGGACACCAGGCCGCGTAGAAAGCGGACTTCCTCGTCGAGGGAGTCGAACGTAAGGCTCACCGCTACTTCGGTTCCGAAGTGTAGATGGCATCCGCGATCCGGTACGCGCTGCCCTCAAGCCGGGTGATTGCTTCTTTTATTTTCGCCGGCTCGTTGGTGGTGAGCACCCCTTTGAGGTTCTCGAGATCGACCTTGATTTCTTCGCGGTCTTTGTCCTTCAACATCGCCGCGTATTCTTCGAGAGACTTTTCGGTGGTGTACATCAGCCCGTCTGCGTTGTTGCGCAGGTCGGCGAGCTCTTTCTTCTTCTTGTCGTCCGACGAGTTGTTTTGGCCCTCGGAAATCATTCGTTGGATCTCAGCCTCGGTGAGGCCAGAGTTCGAGACCACCCGCACCTGCTGCACCTTGCCGGTGCCAAGGTCTTTCGCACCGACATGCACGATGCCGTTGGCGTCGATGTCGAAGCTGACTTCAATCTGAGGCACGCCACGCGGGGCAGGTGGAATTCCCACCAACTCGAACCGCGCGAGCGTCTTGTTGTCTGTCGCCATCTCGCGTTCGCCCTGAAGCACGTGAACGCTGACCAACGGCTGGTTGTCGACCGCGGTGCTGAACACCTGGCCCTTCTTGCAGGGGATGGTGGTGTTCTTCTCGATGATCTTGGTCATCACGCCGCCGAGGGTCTCGATGCCGAGGCTCAAGGGGGTGACGTCGAGCAGCAGCACGTCCTTGACGTCGCCGGACAGCACGGCGCCCTGCACCGCGGCGCCGATC
>JANOHG010000322.1:0-6620 GCA_031406375.1 Archangiaceae bacterium
GATCCGCGCCTGTCACAGAATGATTCTCGGCCGCCTCGTCAGGACGCCGGCTCCGGCCGTTCAGGCGGCAGGTCAGGGCGGCAGGGCGTACCACCGCCGGCCGTGCCGCCGCTGGCCGCGCCCGCCCCACCAGGCACGGCACCTGTGCCGGAAGCGTCGCTGCGAGCTGTGACGCTTGAGCCAATCAGCGCAGCAGCGGTGCCCAGCGCTGCTGCCGACGCCGGTAGAGCCTTCGACAGCCGGCACAGCGCGGCGAAGACGCGCAGGGCTCCGGCAGCGAAGGCCGCCACCTCGCCCCCCGCTGCAGAGCCCACGTTGTGGTAGAAAGGTGCTGATGCCGAAGCGGGTGACGCCCAGCGAGCGCGCGCGCGGTTGGAGCGAAGATCACACCACCGCCGTCGTCGATCCCGCTCTGATCCCTGCGAGTGAGCCGCTCGCCGGGCGGTTTCTGGTCGTGCGAGACGGCGAGCGCGTCACCTTTCTCGACCTGCCCGCGCAGGGCGAGTGGTCGATTGGCCGCGACCGCGCCGGGACGATTTGCCTCGACGACGTGGGCGTCTCGCGCCGCCACGCCAGGCTGCGCATCTCGAGCGCGGTGGTGGTGGAAGATCTCGGCAGCCGCAACGGCACGCAGGTGAATGGCCGCGTTCTGAATCGCGAGGCGTCGCCCATCGAAACGGGCGACGTAATCCAGATTGGCGGCTGCCAACTGTTCTTCGCCTTTCGCACCGATCCGAACGCGCCGGCGCTGTCGGCCGCGAGGTCGCAGCCTGATGGAGCAATTCTCGCCGACCCCGAGATGGCGCGGGTCTACGGCAACGTGAAGAAGGTGGCGCCAATGCCCACCACGGTGTTGGTGCTGGGCGAGACCGGCGCGGGGAAAGACGTGCTCGCCCGCCAGCTTCACGCCTGGAGCCCTCGGGCAGCCAAGCCCTTCGTGCGAGTCAACTGCGCCGGAATTCCCGAGACACTGCTCGTCAGCGAGCTGTTCGGCCACGAGCGCGGCGCGTTCACCGGCGCAGACCGACGCCGGGCCGGCTACTTCGAGGCCGCCCAGGGCGGCACGCTGTTCCTCGACGAGATTGGCGAGCTGTCGCCGGGCGCACAGGTGAAGCTGTTGCATGTGCTCGAGAACCACGCGTTGGTGCGGTTGGGAGGCACCGAAGAGCTGGCCGTTGACGTGCGCGTCGTCTGCGCCACGCACCGCGATCTCAAGGCGCTCGTCGAGGCCGATCAGTTTCGCGCCGACCTCTATTTCCGCATCAGCGCGTTCGTGGTTCGCATTCCTCCGCTGCGCGAGCGCGGCTTAGAGATCAAGCTGCTGGCGTTGGACTTCGCGCGAAGGCTCGCCGAACAGCTGAGCAGGCCCGCGCCGCAGATCGCTGCCGACGCCATCGAATTATTGACCGCGTACCGCTGGCCGGGAAACGTGCGCGAGCTGCGCAACGCCATCGAGCACGCCTTCACCATGGCCGAGGGAGGCACCCTGCGCGCCGAACACTTCGCCACCGAACTCAAGGGCGGTGCCCAAACGCGCCCCGCTGAGGCGCCGTCGAGTCGCAGCCGGCTGAACGACGAAGAGCGCCGCGCCATTCTGAGCGCGCTCGCGGCTGAGGGCGGTAACCAAACGCGCGCGGCCAGCCGCCTGGGCATGCCGAGAAGGACCCTCGTCTACAAGCTTGCGCGGTGGCGCAGCGTGCGGGACCCTGCTGGCGATGACGAGGGCTGACACCTGCAGGCTCGCGGCTCTCTTCGCCGTCTGGACCTGCGCCGGGGCCGCGGCTGCCGAAGACACCTGCGCCGCGACAAGGCTGTACTCAGAGGCCCGCGCCGACTTCAAAGATGGTCGCTTCGACGACAGCGTCGCCAAGCTGCGCCGCGCGTATTCCTGCGACCCGAACCCGGTCTACCTGGGCAACATCGCGCGGGCGTACGAAGAATCGAACCGACCAACAGAGGCCATCGCCGCCTGGCGCGAGTATCTCGCGGCGGTGAAGGACCCTGGGCAGCGCACTCAGACCGAAGGGCGCATCTCGGTGCTGAGCAAGCTGGTGCTTGACCTCGAGCGCCTCGAACGCCGCAGTTCGGCTCCACCTGTGCCTGCACCCGTGCGGCCGGTAGCGCCAGTCGTCGACCTTCGCCCATTGCCATCGCCCCACATCGCGCGCGGAGCCTTTGTGGCGACCGCCGCCGGAGTCGCCGGAGTGCTCGCAGGGGTGGGGCTGGGCTCGCTCTCGCGCACGCGCTTTGCGCAGGCAGATGCCGAGCCGATGGGCAACGCGTCGTTCTCGTTGCACGAGCAGTCGCGGGCCTTCGCGCTCTCAGCCAACCTCTGCTTCGGGGTCGGCGGAACGCTTGCGCTCGCTGGAGTCGTCTGGGGAATCGTGAGTCTGGTCCGGTCGACCTGGCTGACAGGCAGCGGCGCGGTGGCTCACTTCTTCTTCGGTGGTGCACCAAGCTCGAACCCAACATTCGCGAGGTGAGCTGCGGTGCAACCTGGCCCCGGACCATGCGAGAAGTCGAGGCCGCTTCTTGGCGCAGCAGTCGCGGGGTAGTATTATTTGACTACCATGGCAGCCACGGCCACCAGCCTGAAGATGTCGAAGCAGCTCAAGAAACGAATCGGCGGGCTCGCGAAGAAGACCGGTCAGACCCCGCACGCGTTCATGCTTCGCGCGCTCGAGGAGAAGGTCACTGCGCAGGAGCTTCGTCAGCGGTTTTACGAGGAAGGCGCGGCCGCACTGCGAGCAACCAGAGCGCGCGGCTATGCGTACGACCTCGACAGCGTCGAGAAGCACCTGCTGGCGAAGGTGGCCGGCAAAACCGCGCCTGCGATGAAGAAGGTCCGTTGGCGCTGATTGAGCTGGCGGTCGAGGCGTTTCAAGACCTCGACCGAATTCGCGACTTCATCGCAACAACCGACTTGGACTCAGCAGAGGTCATTCGTCGAATCCTTGGCTGCATCCGTGTGCTCGAACACACGCCACAGATGGGGCGACCTGCTTTTGAAAGCTTGCGCGAGTTCGTCATTCTCCAAGGTCGGGCTGGGTACCTCGCGCTTTATGAGTATGACCCGGCCCGCGACGTCGTTCTCGTATTGCGGATCCGTCATCAGCGTGAAGTCGGCTATTCCGACCGATGAACCGACAAGCCCCCCCGACTTGTCGACAGATCCCAAAGCAACCCGACTTCTTACCCACCCAGCTACAGCGAGGTGGTCTTCAGGGTGAAGCTGGCTGCTTCGTATCCGTGCACGGCGATCATCAGCTTGCCGGCGGTCGCAGCGGTGAAGGTGAGCGTCTCGTTACCCGACGACGTGTAGCCGCGGTCGACGTAGGACGCGGTCGTTGGCGCTGAATTGAAGCCCAGATACAGATCGATGTCCTTCGCCGAGGTGGTCGAGATCTGCACCTTCGCGCCCGCCGGCACGGCAAGCTCGAACATCTTGAGTGCGCCAAGCGCAACGTCACTGGTGACATTGAGGTGGTTGATCGTCGTCACCGGAGGAATGACGGTGGCTTCTTTGAACTTGATCGTCAGCTCGAAGTTGCTCGTCACATCGAAACCATTGACTGCCACGAACACGCTTCCACCCCCGGTCACCGTGCAGCTCTCGACAGAGCCGGTCTGGTACGGACGGCAGTCGTACTGCGTCAGCGTGGGAGCCAACCCCTTGCGGGCGTAGAGATCCGCGTCGCCGGTGCCCTTCATCTCGACAGTGAGCGAAGACCCCGTCGCGACGTTGTACGGACCAAACACCTTGAACGCGTTCTTGGCGATCGTCCCGGACTCCTTGACGACCTTCTGTGCCCCACCGCCACCTGGCTCGGTGACCGACTCGTCGAGCAGCGACTTCACGTTCGCGTAGGTGATTTTCCCGCCCGCGACCGACGCCGTACCAGCGCCAGTCGGCAGCCAGACGAAATCAGGATGGTTCGTCTTGCTCGGGCCAGTCCACTCGCCGCCGATGATTTTTCCATTGCTGTCGAGCTCCAGCACGTACGAGTACGCAACCACATGGGTGTACTGGTGGATGGTCGACGAGCGGTTTCCGTCGGTCTGCGCACTCGACTCGCTGATGTAGTCGACCTCGCTCTCGATGAAGACGAACGAGACCGCGTCCGGGTTGAACACGTACGCTTTGGGAGCCGAACCACCCGTGGTGACCGACAAGTCGAAGTTCGAGGTCTCGGCGTATCCATTGAGCGACACGTACATCGCCGTCATTCCCGCGGGAACCGTCAGCTCGCACAGCTCGGACGAGCCAGTGGCGTAGGGGCGGCAGTCGTACGCTTCGCTCGTAGGCTGTGAGCCGAACTTCACGAACAGGTCAACGTCGCCCGTACCGCTCATCACCACCCTCGCCTTCTGGCCGGCCACGACTGCGAACTTTTCTAGGTGGTTCCATTCGCCCTTCTTCACTGTGCCCGCTTTCTTGACGGTTGATCCACCGACGCTGGTCGCTCCAATCAGCGCGTTGGCTTCGTTGAAGGTGACGACCTTGTGAGACTTGATCCGGTATCCGCGAACCGGCTGGTTCCAGACCTGGTGATCGTAGGTGCGATCCTCGACGAACGACTGACGCTTGATGCCGAGGTAGTTGGTCGCCAACACGTGCCAGGTTCCGGCGTTGGTGTCGCGGCACTGGGCGTTGCCGTTCGAAGGACGGCCGTACTCGTCGAACTTCACCGTGTCATCGCCCGCGCCAAGGTTGCAGCGCAGCGAGACGAACTTGGTGGTGGTGCTGTTGTGCACCAGCGTCGCAAGCGCCTTGAGGTCTTGTACCTTGAAGGTGACGCCGTTGCGGGTGACGGGGAGCTTGGGCTCGGGCAGCAGAATCGCCGCCGGCGCCCACGCATGGCAGATGCCCCACCAGCTCGGGATACACCGGCCGGTGTCCTTACCTCGACGCTTTCCGCACTTCTCGCCCAGGCTTGCGTTGCATTCGCTGGTTTGCTTGCACTCTTTGTCCGAGGTGCGTGAATCGATGCCGTGGAACTTCGAGACCGCGTCCTCAACTCCGGTGACGCCAAACGACTTCTCGTACTTCAGCGACGCCGAGTCGTTCGTGCCGTCCCATCGGAAGTTGATGTTGTCGTCGTAGGTCGGCCAGTAGTTACCCGCCCAAGGAATCGTCGAAGCCTCACCCGTGAGTGGAAGGGCCGAAAACTTGAACTCGAGGTCGGCCGAGAACAACGACGGGCTGTCGCCCGAGGTCCATCGCTCTTCCTGCTTCTGGGTGCCGGGCAGGTCGTTCTGCAGCTCGAGCACCGCCTCGTTGGTTCCACAGCTCCAGATCGCAATAACCAGCATCGTTCCAATCGTCGTCCTGAAAGTTTTCATAACTGCTTGAAGTTCCTTAAAGTTTGAGAATCCGAGGGTGGGGGCATGTAAGTCGATTGATTACGTTCAGCGACCTAACCCCGTGCAGTACCCAAGTGTGCAGCGGCTTTAAAAAAACGAAACGAGGGTGCGTTGTTTCAGCCGGTTGCGGCTCACGAAAACCGGACCGCAACTGGGCTAAGGGTTGGGTGTGATGCCTGGTTTTATCGTCGGGGTGGCGCTCTGCGTCGTTGGCTGCGTCGCGCTCTACGCATACCTGCGTTGGCGATCGAAGCTGCCTCCTGGCCGCCGACTTCGCCGCCCCGCGCCGAAGGTCCGCTACCCCGTCGTCCTCATTCATGGGCTGATGGGTTTCGATCAGATCGCAGTCGCAGGGCAGCGGCGCGATTACTTTCGCGGCGTGCGCGATCGGCTGGTGGCGCTTGGAGCGGACGTACAAGTCATCAAGGTCTCACCCTTCGCTCCGGTCGAAGTGCGGGCCCAACAGCTCACCGATGCGGTGAACGCCTTGGCAGCGAAGAAGGTGAATTTGATCGCGCACAGTCTGGGCGGGCTCGACGCGCGCTACGCCATCTCGCGGCTCAGCCTCGCGCCGAAGATCGCCTCGTTGGTCACGATTGGCACCCCGCACCACGGCACGCCTCTGGCGGATCTCGGAACCCGACTTGGGAATCTGTTGAGTCTGCGCCGGGTCCTCGAATCGGTCGGGCTCAACGTCAATGTCTTCTATGGCCTCACTACTCAGCAGATGGTGCTCTTCAATCAGCAAGTGCCGGATGCGAAAGGCATCTGGTACAGCTGTTTGCTCGCGAGCGCCGACAAGGGTCTCAACCCACTGTTGCTACCGATGCACCGGCTGTTGCGAACCCAGGCAGGAAAGAACGACGGCGTGGTGCCCTTCACTTCGCAGCGCTGGGGCGAAGTGCTGGCTGAAGTGGAAGCCGATCACTGGGCGCAGATTGGGTGGACCCAAGGCTTCGACGCGCCTTCGCTCTACGTGAAGATTCTCGACGAGCTGCGCGCACGCGGATTCTAGGTGACTGGTGTGAAACAGGGACGAAGGTCTGCACCTCGTCTTCGATACAACCTGACTGGGCGGAATGAACGGGGTCTCCGTGTGCCACTCCATAACCACGTCGTGGGAAAACTCGTCCTGCACGACAACCTCCGAGACCTGTCCGGGAGGGCGCAGAGCGAAGGCCCAGCGAACAACTTCTTGGAGCGAACCCAGAGGCAAGACCTCTTTCTCGAGGATCGCGCGCCGGTCAGCAGCAAGC
>JANOHG010000366.1:0-3888 GCA_031406375.1 Archangiaceae bacterium
GTGGATCACGCGATCATCCCCGATCGCATCGAGGCCGGTACCTTGCTCGTCGCAGCCGCGATTACCGGCGGCGACGTGCTGGTTCGTCACGCGGTGCCTGAGCACCTCGAACAGGTGATAGCGAAGCTGCGCGAGGCGGGCTGCACGGTCATCGTCGAACCCGACGGGATCCGATGCGTCGGGCCGACGCGGATCAAAGCGATCGACTTCAAGACCAAGGAACATCCAGGGTTCCCCACCGACATGCAGGCGCAGCTGATGGCGCTGCTGTCGACCGCGGACGGAACTTCGACAATCACCGAGAACATCTTCGAGAACCGCTTCATGCACGTTGCTGAGCTCGCCCGGATGGGCGCCGACATTCAGGTCCACGGTGCGGTGGCGGTCGTTCGGGGGCGCGAAGGGCTCTCGGGAACGCGGGTAATGGCCACCGATCTGAGGGCTTCCGCATCGTTGGTCCTCGCCGGACTGAAGGCTGAAGGCAAAACGACGGTCAGCCGCGTATACCACCTTGATCGAGGCTATGAGAGGCTTGAAGAGAAGCTGCGTGAGCTCGGTGCAAATATTCGGCGAGTCAAGGCCTGACGCATCAGCTATTCAGAACAAAGGGAGGTTGCAGTTCACTTTCCCGTAGCCGTACCATTTCGAAACACCCTTACTGGAGCAGGAAAGAAAGCTATGGATTGCCCGAGCTGCGACGTTGAGATGGTTGATCTCGTTGGAGACGACCATCCGCTTCGCAAGTGCGGTGAATGCGGTGGACTTTGGATCGACGTCTCCGACTTGAACCGCGTGCTGCTTCACAACAATTCCGTCGGGCTCGAGAATCTCGGCGGAAAGGTGAACGCCGAGGCAGACAGCGGCCAGTGCCGCGACTGCCTGGTCGATCTGGTGCGAGTAGAGGGTGGCGATCGCAACCACCCAATGGGATACGACACCTGCGAGTCGTGTGGAGGCGTCTTCCTCGAATCCGAGTTCAGAGACGCAAAAGACTTCAAGCAGGCCCAGCAGGAAATCGTGGCCTTCTTCAAAGCCTTTTCCAACACGAAGAAGAAGAAAGCGATTTAGCGCTTACGGAACTGACCTGAAGACTCCCTTCAGGTCCTCAGGTACTTCGCCTTCGAGCACCAGCGTGTGCCCGTGGCCAGCCTTCTTGTTTTCGTCGCGGCTGTACTTGAGCGCCACTTTGCCTTTCGTCCCGGGGATCTCGAGCGTCAATCGGGTGGCCGAAGCTTCGTAGGTTCCTTCGATCGTCTTCGCCTTCCCAAGGGTCGAGTCGTAGGGCTCGAAGGTGTACCGAAAGGTGCCATCGAAGTTGAACGCAAGGAAACGATCCGGGGTGCCTTCGAAGCCCCTGAACCAGGTGCCCATCAGCGGTGCGTGGTTCTTGTCGTACTTGAGCTTGGTCGTGAGCCAGGTGCCGGTCAGCGCTTTGCCTGCGCTGATGAAGATCACGTCGGTGATGCAAACCGGTTGATCGAGATCATCCGACGGGTACTGGTCGAGCACCTCAATCGTGACGCGACTTCCCTCAAGGGGAGGGTTGAGGGTGATCGTCTGCGGGCCGCGTTGATCTTCGATGGTAAACGCTTGAGCGCCCTTCGACGCCTTGATCGACAGCTTCTTCGCTTTCGAAAAGAGCTGAAAGGTGTGCTCGTCGAAGTTGTTGCCGGTCGTAACCTTGATCTCGTCGATGCGGGTGACGCCCTTGAATCCAAAGCTCAACAGCTCTCCGAGCGGATCGCTGGTTGTGCTGCACCAAGCAGTCGCGTCACGGCCGTCGAGCAGGTTGAGCGGCTGGTACAGCGTGGGGCGCGAGTCTTTTTTGAAGTACCCCGTCGCCTGCGCGTACCCTACGGGTCCAGCGGCCGCTGGCCACGCGAGCACAAAAGCCAAGGCCCCAAGGGCGCGTCGAACGAAATTCATCACCCGATGATGCCCGTATGGGCTCTTCCAAGGAAGATTTCCCTCCTTGCCAGGTTCAACGGTCGTGGCATGTACGCAGACCATGAGAAGCCTGACTGGCGGAGCTCTGCTCGCATTCATCGTGGTTGGCTGCACCTGCGACAAAGAGACCACCGCAGATGCCGGGCCGCTTGACGCGGGCCCGATGCTCGTTCGCGAGAAAGAGCCCAACGAACGGCCCGACAATGCGCTTGAGCTGACTGGCAGCAGCCTCGTCGAGGCGAACCTTGGCGCGGACCCCGCCAAGCCCGACGAAGACTGGTACATGCTGAAGTCTGCCCTGCCCCGCACCGTCGAGCTGACCGTGAGCTGCCCACCTGGCGCCGACATCGCGATCGAGGTGATGGACGAAACGCGCAGCTCACTCGCACTCATCAATGCCGAAGGCTTGGGCCGCGCCGAACGTCTTCCCAACCTCGACGTCTCGGGGAAAGCCTTCGTGCGCGTCACCGGCGTGAAAAAGGGAGCCGGGGGCGCCTACGCGCTGACGGCGATCTTCAGCGAGCGCCAGCCAAGCTTCGAGCTCGAGCCTAATGATCGACGCGTCGACGCGACCGCAGTTCCGCTGGGTGCGGCGGTCTCGGGCTTCGTCGCCCACCCGAATGATCAGGATTGGCTTCGCTTCGAGCTGCCAGCCAATGCGATGGCGAACGAGGAACCTCTGCCTGTGCAGGCGATGGCTGGTTCCCAGGTCGATGCAGGATCCGTTGACGGTGGCCCGGCAAAGGAAGCTCCTCGGCTCGCGCTGCGAATCGAAGTGTCCCCAGTCGAAGGCGTCGCGTTCGACGTTCAGGTGATGACCGAGGCCGAGGCGGTGTTGTTCTTCGCGAAATCGAAGGAAGGCGCGGGGCTGAGTCTTCGCAATGTCGGAGTTCGCGAAACCGACCGCGTCATCTACGTGGTCGTGAAAAGCGCGTGGCAGGGCAGCGGAAAAGAAGCCAAACGCGGCTTTCACCCCAGCACCTACTACACCCTCACTGTCGCGCAGGAAGAAGCCGGCGCCAGCTCTGAGTTCGAGCCGAATGACGACCTGAGCCATGCGACGCCATTGAGCACCAACGCCTACCGCGAAGGGTTTCTCTCGTCGAAGGGCGACGTCGACTGTTTCAAACTCGAGACCGACGGAAAAGCGCTTGCGAAGGTGACCGTCACCGGGGTCGAGAAGATAGACCTCGTCCTCACTGCGATGAAGATGGGCGAGAAGGGTGACGAGCCGTTGATGAAGGCCAACGACGGCCTGGTGAAGGAGCCCGAGACGCTCAACAACGTCGGCTGCGACAAGGTCTGCTACTTCCGGGTCGAAGCGGCGGCGCGCAAAGTCGACGGGAAATGGGTGAAGGATGACGAAAACGGCGAGATGGCCTACCGGATCTCGGCGGCCGTCACGGCAGATGATGGATCAGAAGAGCGTGAGCCGAACGGCGGTGTTGACACCGCGATCCCTCTCAAACTGGGTACGCCGATTCGCGGCACCGTCTTTCCGAAGAAGGACGTTGATTTCTACCTCGTCGATCTTAAATCGCGACCCGTCAAGACCCGGCTGCGGGCGACCGCGACTGGAATCTTAAAGGTCGACATCGGCCTCTATGTTCACCAGATCGAAGAGGATGGAAAGCTGACCCTGGTGCAGACCTCGGACAGCGCCAAGGGAGACAAGCCCGAGACGGTGCGCTTCACCGCCGAGCCGGGTCGGTACATCTTCGAAGTGCGCGACGCGAAGAGCCGCGACGCGAACTTCCAGGACGCCTACCAGCTCACCGTCGAAGAAGCCGAAGAGTAGCGCGCGCTCGACTCAATAGACCGCTTGCGACAGCCCATTGCTGCCAGCGCCTGCTGCCGAGCTTCCGCCATTGCCCCTGATCCCAAGCACGTAAGTCGTCGCGGCGTCTGCCACCCACGTCGAAGAACCCGCTCTGACGACGC
>JANOHG010000423.1:0-9055 GCA_031406375.1 Archangiaceae bacterium
ACCTGCAGCGCACCGGGCGCTGACTGAGCTGCACGGTAGATTGTACCGTCGACGCCAATCAGATCGACGACTCCGCCCGCAGCGACGTAAGCAATGCTGCCATCGACGAGCAGGTCGTCGACCGGGTTCGAGGCCAGCGCGGCAACCGCGCCCGACCCGTAGAAGAACGAAGCGGGCAGTGTCGCCGAGCCGGTTCCGCGTTTGACCTTGACGTCGACGTTTCCCGACGGGTGAGGCGGAGCGATCGCGAATGCCAAGGTGGTGGATTGCACCTCAACCGTGAAACTGTCCGTACCGCCGAACTCGACCTGCATCCCAGGGCTAAACCCGCGGCCCTGCAATTCGACCTTCACGCCTCCGGCTTGCGGCGCCGTGCTGGGAAGCAAGCTCACCAGCCCCAATCGCTCGCGCCATGCAAACCCGCCGGCGCGCCGTGTGAAGAGGCCGCTGGGATCAATCACTTCGACGGTGGCGGGGCCCGGCACGAATCCAGACGAGCGCGGCACCAGCACCTGCAGCTGCGTTGAGGTCGCCGACAACACCTGCGCCGCCTGCCCTCCGATTCTCACCGTGGTGCCTGCCCGGAAACCGCTGCCGGTGACTGTCGTGGCGGTCGTCGCATCCGCAAAACCAAAGGCGGGTACCAGCGCGGCAATGACGGGCTGAATTCCAGTCGCGTCGACGACGGTGAAGCTGAAGCTCTTCGGAACCGACAACGCCTGCGCGTCGAAGCCTTGCACTGCGTTGACAGTGACTGAAACCACGGTGCCCGCGCTGAATCCCGAGGTGGGAGTGAAGATGAGCGAAGCGCCGGTGATGCTGAACTCGACTTTGCGCGCGCCGGCGACAGGTGTACCTCCCACCGTTACCTCGAAGGTCGTCGCGTCGACTGAGGCCTCGGAGACAGGCAGGCTGAAGTCGACTTGAACCCGCGCGTCGACAGGAGCCAGTGACCCGTCTTCCGGGAACACGCGGGTCACTTCCAATTCGGTGGTGAGCAGCGCCTTGATCGTCGGCGTCCCAGTCGTCGCGACCCAGGCGGTCGACCCGATGAACGACACCGCGGTTGCCACCACCGGCGCGACTGCCGCGCTGACGGAAGCCAACGGCACCGGAATATTCCCACTGAGGTCATAGACAAGGACACGCTGACCCAGGGTCACCCACGCTCGGTTACCGCGCACCAGCAACCGACTTCGAACCCGGCTCTCGTACGTCGCTGACGACGCGTCAATCACCAGCGAAGCGAGCCGAGTGCCCGACCGGTCGTAGACGCGCAGCGACAGCGCGCCCGCCTGCGTTCCAACCACGTCGGTCGTCAGCGCGTAGATTCGATTCCCAGTGAGCTCGACCGCGACTGGATCCGCATCGAGCGAGACCGTGTCGACCAGCGCAAGTCCGGGCTCGAAGATTCCAAACCGACGCAGATAGCCTGAAGCCGTAGACGGGTCAGCGACGCTGACGAAAGCGTACAGGCCCTCGAACCGGACTCCCGTCGCAAGTCCGTTGGTCAGCAGCCGCCCCACCGCGTAGGGGGCATCGGGTTGGCTGACATCAACCGCTACGACTCCGAACGAATCGGTCGCGATCAGCGCGAGGTTTCCACTGACGTCGACCCCTCGTACGGGTCCGTCAGTAGAGAGCTTGCCCGTCAGCAGCGGGCGCTCGGGAAGTGAGACGTCGAAGATCTGAAGCCCTTGGAAGCCTGACGTGGGTACGCCCGCGAAAAGCGTGTCTCGCCGGACGACAAAATCCGAAAGCTCGCGCGCCGGGTACCCTGGAAGGGTGATTGAGATTCCCGTCGGCGCCTCGTACGAATAGCTCCCAACCACCACCGGCGTTTCGCCTGGCCGCTGCAGCGCGACTGGAACCAGGCCCGCGCCGTTTGCAAACGGCACTGTGAAGCGAATCGACGAAAGGCTTTCAACATCGACTTCCAGCCCGACACGCCCGTCGACGAAGACCTTCGTTCCGGGCATGAGCGCTTCGAGCGTGCCGAAGTTCATCGTCACCCGAGTACCACCCGCGATCGGGCCGTGGTCCGGCACGGACTTCGCCGACGCCCCTGCCAGCGCATCCACCAGCAGCAGCGTCGCATGGCCCTCGAGTCCCGACGCGTCTACCAACGCGAGCTCGAATCCACCTGCCTGCATCGCAGGCACGACAAAGGTCAGCTCAGTGGCGTTGACCTGGGTGGGGACGACCGACTGATGTCCTACCCGTACTGAGGTGACACCGCTGAGCGCAGTTCCGTTCACCACCACCGTGCCGCCCAAAGTCGAAACCACTGAAGGGGTGACCGTGGACACCAACGGAAGCTGCGCACCCGCGGCGGCGGTGCGAAACCTGCTGCCGAAGGGGACCAACAGCGAGCCGCCGCGCTGGTCGGCCACCGACTTTTCGATCACCACCCGATGGTTGGTGTTCGCTGCCAGCGCGGAAACCGGGCGCATCCGGATCGCGAAAGTCTTGGTCGCCGAGTCGTTAACGACCTCGAGGGTAATTGGCACCGCAGCGCCCTGGCCGTCTTCGAGACGCGCAGAAGCCGTCGTCACCGTCGCAGCAACCAGCGGCCGTGCAAACTTCACTTCGACGTAATTGAGCGTCGGCATTACCTTCTCGTCGCGCGCGGGGCTGAAGTCCGTGGCGAGGTTGAACGGCAGCTTCATCTCGGTGAGCCGATCTCCGCCTGCGACCATCAGCCGATCACCCACGACGAGCAGGTCGAACGCGGGCTCGGTGTTGCCCGCGCTGAGCACCTTCGGCGCCCGCTCGTTCGTGACATCGATCAACACCATGCCGCCGTTGTCCGCGGCGACGAAAAGTGTGTTCCCGACAAGGCGAAGCCGAACCGGAAGACCTGGCTGATTCGAGAGCGCGGTGTCGAAGCTCAGCCGCGCAATCTCAACCGGAGCGCTCGGATTCGCGACGTCGATCAACAAGACCCCAAGCTGCGTCGCCGCGACATACGCCACGTCGCCAACCAGGATCACCGAAGGCAAGCTGGCCGCATAGGTCAGGCTTCCCGTCTCGACCAGTTCGCCACTTCGAGCGTCGTACGCGACGAAGCGGCCAGACGGCTTTTGATTCTTCTTGACGTTGTAGTCAGAGGCCGGGCGAATGCCTCCCACCGAGAATTCGGGGGTTCGTGGCGGCTTTCCGGGTTTGGCGCAGTAGTGCAACCCACCCAAATCTCCAGTGGTGACGAACAACCGTCCGTTCGCGGCAACCGCACCCAGTGCCGTTCCAGACTGAACACTCGCGATCCGAATCGGATCCGTCACCACACTGAAATCGAGCCAGTCGATCCGCCCCACCCCCGACGAAATCGCAGGCTCAACTTCCTCACACGGCACGAATCCTGGAGGGTTGGGAACCATGTGCGTCGTCAACGCCCAGCCCCTGTTTCCGTCACTCGCCACGCGCACCGCGAAGCCGTCGACGGCTTGTCTACCCTCGGGCGCAACCGGAAACGAAAGCCCACCGTCTGATGAAAGGCCGGCGAGCGTGACCAGACCGGATCCGCCGTTGGCCACCCGCAGGCCTGCGCCACCCACCGTCAGATCATGCGAATCCGGCATCACCTCGATCTCTGGCTTGTCTGCCAGCAGATTCCTCTCGAAGGCGACGAGGCGATCCGCAACGCCTGGCGCGGGGATCACCGGTACCGCGGCGATCAACGTTGGTTTGCCTTCGAGAGAAACATCGTAGGCGGCGTACCGGAAGCTCTGTTTGATTGTCCCGCTGCCCGTCAGCGCACCGAGGTACGCCTGCTGGAAGCTGTTGCCATTCGAAGCACTGCCGGCGGCCGCGTAGATCACCAACGGATTGCGCGGCTCAGCGGCAAGCGACGTCGGAAGAATGTTCAACCCACGCTCTTCGCCAGACCAGGGCAATCCGTAGGCAGGCTTTTGTGGCGCCACCACCCGGGTGAAGCCGTCGGGGCTCGTGACGTCGACAGTCACCTCACCAAAACTGTGCGCCGGCGCAGTGACGCTCAATTCAGTCATCGACTTCACCGCGGCGAGGGCGACGATGCCACCCACGCGCACAATCGGTGCTCCGAGCGGGTCAATTGAGGCAGGTAGAAAACCCTCGCCTCGGACACTGAGGATGCTGCCACCTTTAGGATTGAGGAACCGCGGCGACGCAGAAGAAGCGGCCAGTGGCACCTGGAAGACAAATGCACCTTCGCGTCGACCCATCAGGCCAGTCGAGTTGATCACGGTGACATCTGCCAGACCGGGCGGCCCTGTCGGAGTGACCACTGAAAGCCGGGTTCCGCTTCGCGACGTCACCACCGCGGCGCGGCCACCAATCTGCACCTGAGTAGTCGCATCGAAACCGCTGCCAAGAACGTCTGCCGGCATTCCGCCAGCGACGGGCCCCACACGGGGCACAATCTGCGAAACAACCGGCGCGGCCCCCGTTGAAAGCGCAGACAAGAAACTCACTTCAAAAGGCGCGATCAGCGACTGATGGGCGATCGACTCCAGCGAGGTCGACACCATCAGCTTCAGTGCTGCATTGGGTGGCAATGCCGCAGCCGGTCGGAACACCAATGTGCTCACCACGCTCGAAGGAGTGCGGGCATCTAGCGTTCCAGAAACCGCCGCACCATCGGCAGTCAAAGAGAACGCTCCCGCAGCGGTAGCCGAGTCGATTGCCGTCGAGAAGAAGACGGTGAACGCCGAAGTGCCAAGCGCAACGCGTTCGCCTGGGGTGACGCTCGCGCCATGCGCAACCAGCTCAGCGGTGGGGCCAAATTCGAGAACGCCGGCCTTCCCAGCGAGAAAAGTTCCCCCGTAGGCCGCGACTGCCCGCGTCTCGCCCTGTCCAGCGATCGTCTGCAACTTCACCAACTGCGTCGGCCGCGAAATATCGACCACCACCACGCCAACGCCTTCTACTGCGACGTAGGCCAGTGTTCCGGCCAACTGAAGGTGACGCGCGAATCCGCCGAGGGCGAGCGTCGAAATTCGGGTTGGGACTGCGGTGGTGAAGTCGACGGCCACCAGCCCTTCGACGCCCGCTGCGACCCAGGCGATTCCACCGCGCAACCGCACCTTCTGCGCGTCGAGAGTGAGCGTGCCTGTGGTTGTCGTCGCCCCGTCAGTCACCACCCGCGCGAGGGTGCTGTTCATCACCTTGAAGCTCGTCACATCGCGCTCACCGCTGATGATGGCCGCGATCGCGCCGTCAGCAGCGACGTCTTGCCCTCCACCGGGCAGCGCGTGCCTGCCCAACTCGAAAGGCGAAGAGGTCGCATCGAAGAACCTCAAGCGCGCGTCACCGCTGGCACCGATCAGACGGTCACCCCGACGGTCGAGCCCAAATCCTCCCAGTGGCGCTTCTGCTCCGGCACCTTTCGCCAGCGAAACGACATCGCCGCCTGCATTGCTTGCCACCGTCACCTGGACGGGGGTGAACGTCCCCTGCCAGGGAATCGGGGTCGACCCGCCCTGCGCGTCGATCAAGTTGGCTGGGAGTATCGCCGTCGCAACCCAGAACGTCGACCCACCTTCTTTCGGGCGCGTCACGCTCACGCCTTCTCCCGCTAGAAGAATGGCAGCGAGCACTCGATCGTCCTTGCGGTCGTTGTTGCGATCAATCAGCCCGAGGCGGTCTGCAGGTGGAATCGGCTGGCCGAGGTTCGGCCCGAACCGCTCGCGATTGGTGAGATCAATCACGCTCAAGCCCAAGCTCGTCGCAAGGTACGCCCAATCACCCACCACCAGCATGTCGTGAACAGTGCCTTCGAACGCGACCCGCGAGGTACTCGGCTGCTCGTACGTAAAGCCGGCCGCCTTGACCACCTGTTGACCGTCGGGATGCGTCAGCGTCACCATGACCGAACCGCGCAGTCCGTTTGGAGACACCAGCTCGATGCGGTTGCTGCCGACGACGCGCAGCGCAAGCGCGGCGGTCGAACCGAAGTTCACCGTCATTGCTCCGGTCGTCGCAAAGCCTCGACCGATGAGGGTGACGCGGGTGCCACCCGAAGTGGGGCCTCGCTCGGGCGTGACGGCGAGCAACTGCAGCGCCTCGGTGAAGACGAACGCCCCTGCGCGGAACAGCTGCGCACCTGCGGGAGTCGTCAGCTGCAGCGATGCGGCACCCGCCAGACCCGGAGGAGCGACGAACGTCAATTGAGTGCCGTCGACCGCGACACTCAACACCTGCGCGAGCTGTCCACCCAACCGAACCTCAGTGCCAGTGTCGAAGGCGGCGCCAGTGAGCGTGACGGTGGTGCCTCCAGCGACGGGGCCTTCTCGCGGAACAATCGATGAAAGCGCCATCGGTCGAGCCGAGGCGGAAGTCGCGGTGTCAAACTCGAGAGTGAATGGCGCAGGCATCGGCAACAGCGTGCTGTCGACGAGGTTCTCGACCACGAGGCGGTAGTGCGACGACGCAGCCAGCGAGCTCGATACAGCGACCGTCAACACGCTGCCCGAAGCCGATGCGGTGGTCGTTACCGCCGCGCCAGATGCGGTGCCGTCATCGCGCACAAGCCGAACGTTCGCAGCCGAGATCCCCGAAACGGGACGATTGAACGTCAATTGAACAACGCTGGCCAGCGGCACGGCTTTGGCGCCCAATCTCGGAGCGCTGTCGACAACCATCGGAAACGGCAACTGAACGACCGCAAGTGCGTCGGTGTGAGGCGATAATGGACCCACGTCGTGTGAGAAACTTGTCACCACTGTGTCGCGGTATTGACCGATTCCTCCGATGCTTTCCCCTGGAGACAAATCCACCGTGGCGAAGGACTGAGGCTGATCAACCCTACCTGCCGCGACGAATTGCAGCATCGCGCTCGCCCCAACGGCACCCAACGAGGAAACATGGGGCGCCCAAGAAGCAGCAACTAATGACGAGGGCTGAATCAGCGCAGTGATGGGGGCGACCTTTCGCAGTCTCGAAATCGGATCCGCCGAGAACGTCGAAATGCCCTCGGCAAAGCCGTTCGAATCGCCTGGAACCAGCCATTGGGCCGCCAGCTTGCTCACCACCGGAAAGCTGCCTTTGCTCAGGTCGAGCGCAACCGTGATGCTGCCATCGAGCGAAACGAACGCGTGCTGGCCCTGGATGCTGACTGCGTTGACTGCGACAACGGTCGGCGTGCCATCGACCAGAAACGAGGTCCGCGCATCGAGCAGCACCGGGCGATTCCCCTGCAGCACGAAAATTCCCAGTCCACCCTGCCCAGCAGCGACCAGCATCAGGTCGTCGAGCACGGCAATCCGGCCAACGGCTGTCGTCACGCGGGACGTGGGCCCAGGCAAGGTGACGGTATCGACGATGACCGGACCATTCGGAATCGAACCGTCGATGGTGAACAGTCCCCACTGACCTTCTCCCTCCAGATCCACGCCTCCTACGATGGCGCCATAGGCGAGCACCCAAGCGGTGGTGCCGCGAACGGCAATCGATGTCGGCATCCACGGAGGCGGAAGCGAGACCCCACCCAGCACCGAGGGCGCCGAAGGCGCAGCGACATCGACGATGCCCACCGAGCTCAATACGCTGCGCTGCAGGACCTCGGTCGCGGTGGGTCCGTCCTGGATTTTGCCCGTCTGAACGACCCAGGCGCGCGAGCCCGACATGGCGATAGCTCCTGGGATTCCCTGTGCCAGCTTGCCCAGCGGCCGAACCGGCCCGTCGATGTCGGGGCTGTAACGCGCCACCCGACCCGTGACCGACACGATCGTGTAGAAGTAGGCCGCATCGAGCACGACTGCCTTCCCATCGGGATTCATCACTTCGACTGCAGCAGGCCCAAACAACCCAGCGGGCGTCTTCGCGGTGAGGCGACCTGGCGAGATGACCACCACGTCGGTCGCAGCCACCCCAGCGAAGCGCACCGACGCTCCTCGCTGAAAGCCAGTGCCCGAGATTTCGACAGCCGTTCCACCCGCTAAAGGACCCGAGCTAGGAACGACAAAGCCAATGTCCACCACCGGGACGTAAAGGAAGCCACCCACCAGGCTTCCCTCCAACCCGTTGGGATTGACGACGGTGACCGTGGCTGCGCCTTCGACCTGCGCGGGAGTTCTCGCCGTCGCGCTCAACCCGTTACTTCCGACAACGACCCCGGTGGCCTCGATTCCTCCAAAGTAAATGCGCGCACCCGGCTGCATTCCGGTGCCGCTGACCGTGACTGCAGTGCCACCCTCAATCGCTCCCGTCGCAGGCGACACTTGCCAAACTTGCGGTGCTGCGCCGGCAACAGGCGCAGTGGTGAAGCGCCACGAATACGCAACCGGCAACGTTGCGCCCGAGGCATTTGCGATCGACGGGCCGAGAGTGACGAAGATGGCAGCCGACACCGGCAACGGCGCAGACATCGCGAGCTCAACGCGTCGGCCAGTGACAGTTCGGTGGGTCGCAACCACAGGGCCCACGATCGGGTCGAACAAACGCACCACCACCGAAGAGGCCGTGAGCGTCGCCGGGTCAGGCGGAGCCGACAGCTCGAAAGCAATCTGTGGAGCCGCCGGATCCACCCTTGTCGCCGCGGCGACAGGCGAGGTACCGACCACTGTCAACATCGGCAGCGAGAATGCCCCAATCAGACCATTTCCGGTCACCACCGCCAACGGACCACCCGAGACGATTGCAAGGTCGGCCGTCACTGCGCTGCCCTGCATCAGATTCGCACGCACGAAAGGCTGCAACGTTCCGTTCGCCGCGACTCGACTCACCGACATCAGCGACTTCTGTGCGATCCCGTTTTGGTCGCTGGCGAGGCTGGTTGAAATCACCACCTGTCCTTGTGCGGCGATCGAGTCGACGCTGGTGGACAACAGGTCTTTGCGCGCGGGTGTCATCGCAAGCAGCGAGAGCAACACCGGGCTCGGTGCGTTCGTCAGATCCACGACTGCCAGCTGAGCGCCACCGCTGGTGCACCCGACGAAAGCCCTGCTGCCTTCAATCTCGAGCCGCTGGGCTGCACCGGGCAACGCAACGAAGCCAACCTCGGGCATCTGGGGTTTCGACAAGTCAAGCGCCCGCAGGCCACCGGTGTCGGCCGCAACCCAAAGCACCTGCCCGC
>JANOHG010001016.1:0-2388 GCA_031406375.1 Archangiaceae bacterium
CTCGATTGACCCTGCACGCTGGGCCGCGCAGCACCAACACGTGGTGCTGCAGAACTTCGGCAATGGGACGCTGTTGCTGCAGTCGGCTCCGGGTGAAGCGACGCTCGCGCTGGCGGCGGCGGTGCGGCGGGACAAACGCGTGAAGCGAGCGATGCCGAACTGGTGGCTGCGCGCGGTGAAGCGCTAGCTTCTTGGCGGTCTGCGGTCAGTGCACGTGACCTGGACTCGAGGGCAGCGGAGGATCCCAGCAACCGACCTTGCCCGAGTCGACGAGGCAGCGCCCGCCGGGAGTCTGCGCGCAAGCGACTTGCTGGTAGGAGCTCTTGCAGTCGTAGCCGCAGGCGATCTCGGTGAGACTCGCCATGCACCGCGCGTTCGGCAGGTTGGGGGCGTTGAGGTGGATGACGCGCTCGGAAGGATCCCAGCATTTCACGCTGTCGAACTTCGATAGGCATGCGCCGTATGGCGTCGACGTGCAGGCAATCTTCGTTGGTGACGTTTCGCACGTATAGCCGCAAACAATTTCTCGGTACTTGCTGCGGCAGGTCGGAGCAATTGGCGTCTTCGGAGGATGCTGGCGAACCGCTTCAGGAGGATCCCAGCACACCACATGGGTGTCGATCGTCATGCAGAAGCCTTCGGGCGTCTGAGCGCACTTGGCGTTCCCAAGACCTGACTTGCAATGAAACCCACAGGCGCTCTTTCCGTCGGACGTGCGGCACTCGGGGATCGGAGGAGCAAGAGGGAGAGGAGTCGGAACCGGCGGACTCGCAGCGAGGACGAACAGGAGCAGACAGGGAGCCATTGGCGGCTCGTGACGGCAAGGCCAGCGGGATATTCAGTCGCGAGCATGCGCGATCGCACAGTCGGGAGCATTGCTCCCCTACTCCGCTGCGGCTTGCAGCGTCTTCAGCGCAATGAACATTCGTTGCGGCCACGAGCTCGCTGCACCCGGGTCTCGCTCGATCCAAGCGTAGCCGTAACGTGCGTAGAAAGTGGCAGCGGCCTGGTCTTTTGCGTCGACGACAATCCCAACAGCGCCCGCGTGAGCTGAGATCGCCAACGAGCGCGCATGAGCGTCGAGAAGAAGCCTCTCGCCAACTCGTTGCCCGCGAACCCGCTCATCGACAGCCAGGCGTCCAAGGAGGACGACCGGGACGGGATAACGGGGCAGCTTTTTGGCGAACGCCGCCGGAAGCGTCTCTCGCTCCACCGAAGCAAGCGTCAACGTATAGAAACCGAGAATCAATGGAGCAGCCAGCTCGGTGTCTGAGCGGCGAAGCACCCAAGTTCTGCTGATATTCTTCTTCTGGTTCTGCCCTGCCTGCGTTCGAAAAAATTCGTCGAGCGGGGCAACTCCGCTGTGAAAGCCGGAAGCCCCATCTTCGGACGCGAAGCCGACAGTTTCGAACTGGAGCGACTCCGTCACCGGATCTTACCGACGCTTTCTGCGAGCCATCGCAGCGCGCAAAGCAGGCGCAGGCGCAGGCGGGTCCTCAACAAGCGCTTGCACTCGATCGAAAGCGCGATCTGAAAGACGAATCGGCTTCTGGTGGGTGGCCCACTCCACTTGGCTGAGCGCCGGACTGGTGAACTCGCAGCGCATCCGCTCGTCAGGCCCAACGAACCCAACTCGATGCCCCCGCTGCACCTCGAGCACGGCTTTGAAAAGGAGCGCGATTGCCTCCTCGACGATCTGGCTCTTGGTGAGCCCAAGCGTCCGCTCCAAGTGTTTGACCTGCTCGAACCGCGGCTCAGGAATGGTTGCTTCGATTCGGCTCATAAAGGTCTCCGCAGAATGGAGGGTAACGTGCGGAGCATCAAGACGCAAGTCGCTAGCGCCATCACCGACCTCAGCAGATCGTTCACGTCGAGCCTCTGAAACTGATCGCCGCCGCCGAGGGCAGCACCATGATGCGTTTTCCGGCGACCGACTTGGCGTAAGCCCGCACGGCCTCGAACAGTCGTTCGACGAGTTCAGCCAACTCGGCGGGCCGCCGCCGGCCCGCCATCGCCCGCGAGGGACGATTCCGCGTCGGCACCGACCCCCAAGCGAACGCCCGCTCCAAGGCTGTCGTCGCCACCTTCTGTTGCGCCATCAAGTGTTCGCGCGCCAATCGCTCGACCTGCGGCTGAAACTCTTCCGCGTTTTTCGTGGTCACCCACTGCAAGTCTCACGAGCCGAATCGGGGCTCAACCTCACCACTGAACGGGTACGCGTGAACGGCCGCGACGAGTACCTATGTTACACCCGACGGCTCCTGCAAAGCCGGTGACGGCGCACCCGTTGGCTGGGACTTCCGGGATGTCGTACTGGCCGTCGCTACTTGAGGTCACGCGCGAGCTGCTCGAGCTGGTTTCGCAGCGAGCCGTCGTAGACGACGCTGC
>JANOHG010000459.1:0-2113 GCA_031406375.1 Archangiaceae bacterium
GGGCCGGCCTCAATGCGCCGGCCCCCTATGAGAGCGGAGGGAATCGAACCCACAACCTATGGATTAAGAGTCCATTGCTCTGCCAATTGAGCTACGCTCCCCTACCTCTTGGCGGTCGAAGCGCGCGGCTTGTAAAGGATCACTGTTTAGCTGTCAACGAAGTCCGCCGAGCCTGCGCAATCAGCCAGATTCCCACTGCGAAGATCCCGAGCACAATGTACTGCCCAGGTGTGAGGCCGGCGTAGCGGCGATCGACGAAGGAAAGGTCGGACGCGCGGAGGAAATCCAAGAAGAAGCGGGGTACCGAGTAGAGCACCGCCAGCAACCCCATCAGCGTTCCTTGCGGCGGCTTGCTGCGCTTCACCACATAGAGAACGACCGCGATGCCCATCAGCACGAACATGTCGTAGAGGCCCAGGTCGTGGCGGGGGCCTCCTGGGAAATCGACAGCAAGGAAGAAGTCGGTCTTTACGCCTGGATGATCGTGCACGAGGAAGCAACCGAACCGCCCGATTGACCAGCCAACCGAAGTGCCAAGCGCGAGCGGATCAAGGTACGGGCCCAGAGGTATCTTCGACTTGCGAAAGTAGATGAAGATCCCCAACAACGCTCCAAGCACCCCGCCCATCGAAGACAAGCCTTCCCAGACCCGAAACACCACCCAGACGTCGGTCAGCAGTTCAGGGTGGTACGCGAAAATGTGCATGAAGTGACCGCCGATGAGGCCAAAGCCCACCGCCCACGGCACCACGTCACGCAAGGGTTGATCGGAAACCTTCGCGTAGTGGCGTGCTTCCTTCGCTGCCAACCACGCGCCAAGGAAGACCGCGACTGCTGACACGACTCCAAAGATGTCGATCTTCTGGGCGAAAGGAAGCTGCAGCGCCGGAAACTCGTAATAGGGGATCGTCACGCCAGCGCGTTCTTCCACACCCACGACAAGAAGCCAGCGGTGCTTTCTTGATGCCACGCACGTGAGAAACTGCGTTGTCATCGAGCGCGTGCAGCTTCTGCATGACCCGATGGCACCGCACGGGCGCAGACACCCGTGGCTTACAAATTGCTCGAGCTGCGAGCATGACCTTCGTCAACATCTCGGTGAGTACGTGATTGCGGTGCTGCTGACCTTGCTCGCCGCGACTCCCGAAGAAGCGAAGCGTGCGCAGACGGTAAGTGCGATGCACTCGGCGATGCATGCGGTCGTTGGGCTTCAGCCCTACCTTGCCGACCCAGCTGTGTTTCGCGATCCCGCCAATGCTCAGGTGATTGGCATCGACCTCGACGTGCTCGCCGCACTGCGGCACCGCTTCATGTCCCCTGGAAAGCAGGATCCGGCGCTTGAGACCCTGGCGGGCGTGTTCGGCGACCACATCGATCGGGCGCGCGCCGATTTCAAAACCGGAAACACTGAAGGGACGAGGGCGCGCCTGCGCAGTGTCACCGCTCTATGCTTCGCCTGCCACAGCCGCGAGAGCGTCGCCAAAGACTTCAACGACGCGGCGAAGGTGGTCGAGCGCTTGAACCTCACTCCACTGCGCAAAGCCGAGTTCTACGCGACCACGCGCCAGTTCGACCTCGCGAACGCCACCTGGACCAAAGCGTTCGAGGTCAGCCCCAGCAATGAGGCTGAGGCGTTCGACCAGACCGCGGCGATGCGCCAGCAGATTGCAGTGCTGGTACGAGTCAAAGACGATCGCAAAGCGGCGCTCGCGGCGATCACGAAGCAGCTGGCGCGCAAAGAGCTCCTCGTCTTCACCCGACGAATGCTCGAGCAGTGGCATCGCGACGCGAAGCTATGGCAGGAGGACGACTTCGTCGCGGCCAGCGCAACGCCGACGCAGTTGCTGGCGAAGGCAAAAGCACTGATCGACAGCTCGGGCTCCGCGGCCACCCCGATGTCAGATGAGAGCAAGTTCATCGCGACCCTGCGTGCCAGCGGTTACCTTCACGCCGCACTTGAAAAGGAACCCCACGCGATCTGGCGCGGCGAAGCCCTCTACCTGCTGGGCGTTGCGGCAGCTGCGACGCTCGAGCCGTTGCTATGGGACCTCGACAGTCTGTATCTCGAGGCCTGCATTCGCGAGAAACCACATTCCCCAATTGCCCGGAAGTG
>JANOHG010000467.1:0-3362 GCA_031406375.1 Archangiaceae bacterium
TGTCGCTATTTTCGTCATGGTAAGCCATTACCGCATAACGGCCGGGCGGGACGTTCGGAAAACTCGCCGCTACGGCGCCACGCTTGGCGGGAAGCACCGCGCTGCGGAGGCAGCGCTTAAGAAAGGTCGCCTCGTCACACAGCGCGACCAGAACTTTGCCCTTTGCGTTGGCGCTCGGTGGCACTGGCGGCGAACAAGAACCCGGAGAATTGCATCGCGAACTGCGCGTTGACGAACAAGCAGTTCGAAAACACCTGCAAGGAGAAGGGCGGCGGCAAGTGCGAAGGTCACCGCAAGGCGATCGTCGATGACTTCGACAAGAAGTGTCAGGACGACTGCGCGAGGCGGGCCGAAAAGGTGACACCGCTTGCCGCCCGATTCGTGTCCGGCCCGGTCGACCTCACCTTGAAGCCGTGGGATCCCCGCTCAGTCTTTGCCCGACCTGAAGGGGCAAAGGACCTCGCAAGTTTCGAGCTGCACTTCCAGCCGGTGCGCGACACTCCGCCGTATCGGCTCGAAGGGCAGCCCGCCGCTTACGACCGCGCGACAATGCCGCTGCCGCTGCTGCTTGGGGACTTGTTGTTTCACGCTCCGAAGCTGCTCGGCCCACGCGCTGGGGTGTTTGGGCTCAGCTGCAACACCTGTCACCCAGGCGGCGCGTCGAACAACGCGCTGTTCGTCGAAGGCCACAGCGACCGCGCGGGCAACATCGATCTGCTCTCGGCGTACTTCTACGACCAGGCCGACGACGGCGTGTTCGCGCCCCGCAACATCCCCAGCCTCCGCGGGTCCGCCGCCACTTCGCCCTACCGGCGCGACGGTTCGGTAGAGCTGCTCACCCAAGCGAACGCGCTGGTCGTCGGGCATGAGTTTCAGCAACAAGTCCCGGCTGCGTGGCTGGCGGCGCTCAGCGACTACGTGGCGCGACTCAATTTCCAGCTCACACCCCACCTCGACGCTGAAGGCCGGCTCGGCGCCGCGGCGCCTGCGGAGGCGCGCGCGGGTGAGATCCTCTTCGAAACCCCTCTTCCCGGACTCGAGGGGCAAAGCTGTGCTGGCTGCCATCCGAAGGGCCAGGCCTTCACCGATAGAAAGCAGCACGCGTTGCGTCACGGTGACGGCAAAGGAGTGCTCGGCAACACCAAACGCTTCGACACCCCGCCGTTGCTGAACATCAAAGAGACGGCGCCGTATTTCTTTGACGGCACCGCTGCCGACCTGCCTGCTGCCGTTTTTCAGATCGATCGACGGCACGGCCTGGGCTTGTCAAAAGACGATCAAGCCCGACTGGTCAGCTATCTCGACGCGATCGGCGCGGTGCACAGCCCCCCAACCACCTGGTCAGCGGAAGAACGGGTGCGACAGGCGATGGCGTGGGGCCGGCTCGTCGAGACCACAGGCGACGAGCTGTGGGCGCTTTGCCTGGACACGATGAGACTCCAGGTGCGCCTCGCGCAGCTGGGGTCGAAGAGAACCTCGCTTGGGCGCCTCGCGAAGGAACTTGAGGCTCTCGCGCGCAAGCCCCCAAACCCCGCCGTCCGAGCTCGGCTCGCACAGCTGCGCCGCGAGGCGACCCGATGACGCATCAGTGCTGCTTAACCCGAGGCCGCGCAACGAAAACCCCACCGGCGCATCTGTGGGTCGTGACTCTGCGTACTGGCGACCCTGCTCCCGACTTTACCATCACCGACCAGGACGGAACTCCTGTCACCTTGAGCGAGCAGTGGCGGCGCGGCCCGGTGGTACTCTTCTTCTACCCAAAAGACGACACTGCGGGCTGCACCGCCGAGGCGTGCGCGTTCCGAGATGCGTATGGCGACTTCCAACAGGCGGGCGCGACCGTCATCGGCATCAGCTCTCAAGGGACTGCGTCGAAGAAAGCCTTCGCGACCAAGAACCAGTTGCCCTTCACCTTGGTAAGCGACGTGGGCGGCGCAGTGCGCCGTCAATATGGGGTGAGGCCGTCACTTCTAGGGTTGGTCGATGGCCGCGAGACCTATGTCATCGACACTCTGGGCATCGTGCGTCATGTCTTCAACTCGCAACTGAATGCGACGAAGCACGTCACCGAAGCACTCGGCGTTTTGACGAAACTGCGCGCTGCGTAGACCTTGTCGCAGCCCTCGTCAAACTTCAGGCTCCAAAGCAATGAATTCGTTGATGCAAGTGCGACGGGGCATGCAGTCGTTGCGACTTTTTTTCTCCCCGGCTGCTGAACCGAAAGTATGGTCCGCCGCATGACCCATACAAAGCTTCCCCAACTGGCATTTTCTCTGTTGTTCGTACTCTCCAGTTCCGGTTGTGGCCTCCTCGGCGGAGGCGGGGGGCTCCTTCCATCGATTGGCGGCGGAGGAGGACTCGGTGGGACCAAGTACGGCCAGTACGACAACAGCAGCGGCATCTCGATTGGCCGTGGCGAACGCGAGCTCAAGATTCAGACAGCGATCGAAGTCATCCCTGATCGCGGCACCACGCCAGTCAGCATCAACGCGCACGGTGGCACGTTCGACTCTGCGGCCGCTCAGATGCAGACCGCTTTTGCCGACCTGAAGAAAATCGGCGCCACCCCGGGTTGTGGCTTCAAGGTCGTCAACTATGCCGTCCCGAACAGCAAGGACAACCTGAAGTGGAAGACGGGGGGCAACGCCGAGATCTTCGTCGACACTGCTGGAAAGGATCCCGACGCGCGCTTCACCGCCGCGAATAACTGCTTCAAGGCGCTGCGCGAGTACATTCTCGCGCTGCCGAAATACGACGCCAACACCGAGTCTGGCTTCGAAATGTCGGCTGGCCAGTCGGTCGGTCCGGACATCATCTGGAGCGTCGAGACGCTGGAAAAGCACCGCGATGCGCTCGTCACCCAGGCCAATGAGCGTTTGAAGGCCGTTCAGAAGGCGGACGCGAAGATGTGGGATCACGTCGACGTGCAGTGCACCTCGGCCGGCGTGATTCAGGTCGCTTCGACGAACTCGCACTTCGTCACCCTTCAGCTCGAGATGGTTTGCCCGGTTTCGGCTGCCGAGGCGCTGACCCGCGTGAAGACGGGTCAGTGACCTTCGACTCTTGGAATTCCAAGGCCCGGTTCGCCAGCAGCGCGCCGGGCTTTTTTTGCGCCTGACAGCTCTCGACGCACGCCAATAATACGAGCTTGGGCGTATCGGGCCGGCTTGAGAACCACCCTGTCGCCAATGCTAAGAAAGCACGGGTGTGCTTCCGCGTGAGCCGGCTTGCTGCGATCGCCTTCTGCGCCATCGGTGCGCCTGCCTTCGCCGACGAAGACATTCGGGTCTCACAGCAGAAATTCCCCCAGAGCGAGGTGCCCATCAACGTCGCCGAAGGGGTGATTGATGCGCCGACCGCCG
>JANOHG010000517.1:0-4787 GCA_031406375.1 Archangiaceae bacterium
CGGTTTTTAGGTGGTTTGGGCGCGGGTGATCAATCTTGGCAGCTGCCGCGATGCCCGCGGTCATCACCAAGGAGCCGGTCTTGTCGGAGAACAGCGGGGCGAGGCCCATCAACAAGGCAGCGTCGTTCCCCGGCGATTCACTCAAACCCTCAGTGCAGTCGCCGATGCGATTGCCCATATCAACCTACGGCCGTTTGTTTTTCGAAGACCCATTTCCTACATTTTTTTCGACCGGTCACCGTTGGCCGGACTGAAGGAGAACGACATGCACGTTGAGACATTGTTCATCACCACCGTCGCGATGCCTTGGGGCGTCAGAGCCGGGCTGGACGTCCTCAAGGCCAAGCGGGCCGAGCACACCGGAAAGCGGCCAACCACGAAGGAACTGGTCGTCGAGGCGCTCGAGGCTTTCCTCAAACACCAGCGAGTTGTCGCAGCAGCCACGTAGAAAAAGAAAAACCCGGGAGCGCCCCATCAAGACGCTCACCGGAGCAGTGAATGCAGTCAACCCCAACCACGGAGCTGAAATGCGAGACGACAATACAGGAAGCAGACCTACTTCTCCAGCGCAGCAACTCGCCGAAATGGACGAGTACATTACGAACGGCTTTCGCTGCGTTCTGCCCGGCATCCCTGACGCGGCCCTGAAGAAGGCGTTCATGGCCATCGTCGGGTACTTGGAATCAGAGGAGGGCACGGCGGACCGCTTCATGGCGAGCCTGCCCAAGATTTTCCGCCACGCGGGGTACGAAGCGTGGCCGCCGAACGCAATAGTCGGCGTGCTGGCGCGATGCCTGATCGAGACCAAGCGGCGAGCGGCTCAGTCGCCAAGCTGACACACCAAACAGTTCTTCAACTCATTCATCGCGCCTGGCGCGTCTGGAGATTCTCTTGTCCAAATCTAAATCGATACCGACCCCCGCTGAATTGCAGGACCTCGTATTCGCCAGTGAATGCTTCTACTTGGCCGCGCACGAAAGTGCGGGCCCGCCTGGAATTCCAGCTGCCGAGGCGGCCTACATGGCCGACAACCCGTACGTTTCGCCGAGCCCGGCGATCATCGCCAAGCGCTTGGCCGACGACCCAAAGCTGACTCAGGCGAGCCTCTCCTCGCTCTATCAAGGTATCTACAAGAAGCGGTGCCACGATGCGGCGGTGGAGGTGTGCGGGCCCGTTGCATACACGCTGTCGGCGCAGTTGTGCACATTGCTCATCGCCGTTGTGAAACACGCAGACCAGGCCGACGCGGCATTCGAGAAATTTCTCGCGATGTTCGGGGCGTGTGCAATCGAGACGGCCAGTCCAGGCACCATGGCCAATCTCTGGGCGACGGCGACGCCTGGTGCGGAGCCCTCACTGGCGGACCTCGCCGCAGCTGGCCATCCCGGCGGCTACGCAAGTCCCGGAGGGTTGTGCGCTGACATGCGAGCGATTCACAGAGAGCGTTGGCTCTGCGACCCCTCCAGATACTTGTTCTCGGAAAAGGAGCCGGTCGGTTACCACGCGGTGTCCGAGACCGGCGAGTGGGACACCAAGCCGACCCCGACAGAAGTCTTCAAGGCGAAGAAGGAATTCCGGATTTGGGTCCCGGCTTCCGGCAAACAGAAAGGGCACTGGGCGCCGTCCGCGTGGGTGGACGAAATACGCTCGTTCTCACGGCGAACCTACGACTACAAAAGCAAAGAGCCCCTGGTCCTCGTCGATGGCATCCAGTGCAAGAACGACTACGTCGCATCGCGCCTCGAGCCAGTGAGCGGTGACTGGAGCCTCTACCGGGAACTCCTGATGAACCTCGTTGATGGCGACGGCGCCGGCTTCGAATTTGTGGTCGATTGGGCGGCGCGTCAGCTCCAGGAATTGCGGAAGGGCAAGCCGTTCAAGATGGGCACCATCTTGGTTTTCTACGGCGCTCATCGGGCTGGCAAGGGCCTCTTCGCCGAAGCGATGAAGCTCATGTACGGCGCCAACAACACAGCCGAAATGAACCAGACCCAGATGGACGGCCGGTTCAGCGGGCAGCTTCGCGGAAAGCTCTTGGTCGTTCTCAACGAGGTGACGTCGAACACCAACCGTGGCCCCGAAGTCGGCAACAAGCTGAAAAACTGGGCGACAGACCCGACGGTGCCAATCGAAGCGAAGGGTGTCGAGGCCGGTAGCGAGCCGAACAACTTCAACCTGCTTTTCCTCTCCAACTTCGAGCGCCCCGTCTACTTGGAGGAGGGCGACGGTCGGTACACCTTTTTCGAACAGACGAAGAGGCTGAACCGTGCGCTCGGCAAAACAATCCACGAAGACCAGGTCGGCAATCAGCAGCAGACCAAGGCGTTCTTTGCAGAGTTGCTGCAGCGGCAGACCCAGGTCGGGTTCGGCGACATCTACGAAAACGTCGCTCGTTCAACCCAGGTCCTCGAGGCGGAAGATTCGCTCATGAAGTTCACGCGCGAGGTGGCAAGCGACGGGTGGGTCGTGGTTGCTCGGCACTGGGTCGAGGCGGAGCGCGTCGAGTACATGGGCACAAAGAGGCGAAAGGCGTTCGCCGTCCCTACGCCGCCCCACGCGGCCAACTTCGTCGAGTCGAGCATCATCGTCGAGGTCTACGATGACTGGTGCCGCCGCAACCTCACGCGTGCGGTCGGCTCACCGGCGACGAAGCTGGGGAAGGTCGTCGAGAAACTTGGCCTGACCAGCACTAGCGGAAAGTACCAGGGCGTACGAGGCTGGTTTGACTTCGGTCAGGTGCGGCCGCCCCTTCAGCTCGTGCCGCCGCCAGCCGCTTTCAAGCAGGGGCTCCACTGCGTCTCAATGGAGGTGGAGGACGTGGGCCCGAGCCAATGGGACAACTACGTTCCAACAGACTGGGAGCTGAGCGAGGAGTGGAGGCTGAGCGACCCCGCGGCCCTTGACGACTCCCACGTGCCCGATGACTGGCAGACCGAGTTCGACGACGCCCGAGCACCCGCGGACCGGGACCTGGCCAGTTGACGCTTAGGCGGCAGATTTTCCAGGCCGCTCGGACGCCGCCGTCCACGCCAAGTGCATGAGGTCACAGCTGCAATGGCGCCGTGGACGGATGGACAGCAGATTCTGGCCCTCGGACCCTCCCGCGCCGCCGCACCCGCACCTCCCGTTCGGCACAAACCACCTATTGCTTCTGTCCTGCTGTCCAATCACTACTCAGTTTCAGAATATTGGTAGTGATTGTAATGGAGTAGAGCGCTCTTGCTGGGTGGACAGCAGGTTGCCAGCAAGCCTTGCCGGGTGACGTCCGAGCGCTGCTGTCCAGAGGGCCGTCGGTGGAGGCAAGGGTCGTGGTGAATCGGGCGGTGTGTTGCTGAACGACGGCGGCGGTCGTGCTGGGTATCGTGGTGGCCTTCAGCGCCACCGTTTTCTGGTGACACATCGAAAACGGCGCAACGTCGTCTTGTCGGTGTTCATCGACGCTGGCGAGAGCAACTCACCGTGGCGCCCGTTGGTTCGATTCAGCGGGGAAGGTTTGTCCCGGCAGGCCAGTCGTAGTTCCGCCGGTTCACCGCCGAGTCGCGTGCGACTCTACCACATGCCGAAAAGCGCCCAGCGATGTTCCGTTGGGCATGCCGACCGCACCGCCGCAAAAGTTACTCGGTAAATCGCCTCGACTTTCGAGAACGCCACCGCAGGCAGGCGATGCAGCCCCAGCCGCGGGCATCGTTGAACCCCAAGGTCTGCGCGAGGCGACCGCAGCCAGGACACCGCAGCCACCTTCGACAGCCGCCGTAGCAACGTTGCGCCGGGGTCTTCACAATTTCTACCTGCTTCACCTCGGAGCCGCTGACGCCGAGCGACACCGCCGTCATTGTTGTCGAGCAGCTCGGTAAGCCCATCAAGAGTGGGGTCTCGCTGACTCCGCGAGTCGGCGGCACGTGGAAGTGGCTCTCCGATCGGAGGCTCTCGTTCACGCCGAAGAGCGATTGGCCCGTAGGTCAAGAGATGCAAGTGCGGTTCGAGAAGACGGGCTTCATCCAGGAACAGGTGGAGCTCGACGACTATGAGCTCGAATTCAACACGGCCGCGTTCGAAGTAAGCCTGGAGGCAAGCGAGTTCTATCAGGATCCGACCACGGCTTCGCTCAAGAAGGCAGTCGCAACGTTCGCGTTCAGCCACCGCGTGGACGCCGACTCCTTCGAGAAGTGCTTGAAGCTGAGGTTTGAGCCCGAAAACAAGGAAGAAGCCCCTTTCGCGCCGAAGTTCCACGTCACCTACGACAAGCTCAGGGCCCACGCGTACGTGCACACGGAGCCGCTGCCCGTGCCTCAGAAAGATGCAGCGGTGATCTTCACCCTCGCGCCGGGCACACGCTCCGAGAAGGGCGGTCCGGCCAAGCTGGCTGAGCTTGTGGGCCGGGTTGTCGTCCCAGGCCTCTTCAACTTCTTTCGCGTCACGGAGGTGAAAGCGCGGGTCGTGGACAACCCGAGCATGGAACCGGAGCAGATCGTCTTCGTCGAGTTGTCGACTGGCGCCGAGAGCCGAGAGCTCAGGCAGAAGCTATCCGCCTGGGTCTTGCCGGAGTTCCATCCAACCGAGCAGCCCACGCCGGAGAGCCGTGCTTCCTCGTACCGCTGGAGCGAGCCGGATCAAGTCTCCATGGATATTCTCCGGGGGTCGGCCAAGCTGCCTCTCGTTGCGCTTCCCACGCTTCGTGAATACGACACGATGCACACGTTTCGCCATGAAGCTGCGGCCGGACGTTTCGTCTACATCAAGCTTGAGAAGGGGGCCAAGGCCTTTGGCGGCTACGTCCTCGGCGACGA
>JANOHG010000568.1:0-3713 GCA_031406375.1 Archangiaceae bacterium
GTCACAAAAACGATTTTGTATTGAAAAAAACAACTTAACGGATTTTTGTTTTTTCGCACATATGGTTTCATAAAAATTATTAAATTCTGCCACTAGAGGGCTCTGTCCAAATGCCATCGGTCCTGCTGCCGGGCAAGAAGCCGGGCCCGATGATGCAAAACAACCCCCACGTCGACATGACGAATCTGCTCGAGATGGCGAAGACGGTGCTGTTTCCCCCGGCAGTGCTGGGAGACCCTTCTACCGAGGACCTCACCTCGCGGGTGCTGCACGGGCTGGGGCAGCTGGGCGAAACGGTCACCAACTCGGTGATGGCGGCGCGCGCGGTCGAGTTTCTTCGTGAGCAACAGGCACCCAACGGCGCGTGGTGGGGCCGCTGGGTGGTGAACTACCTGTCGGCATCGGCCTTTGTGCTGATGGGCCTCAAGGCGGTGCAGGTCGAGATGAAGCAGGGCTGGGTGCAGCGCGCGGTGACGTGGATGATTTCGAAGCAGAACCCCGACGGCGGGTGGGGTGAAGGGCCTGCTTCGTACCGGTTCGACAGTCAGGCAGGCGTCGGCCCGACGATGCTGCCGCTGACGGCGTTGGTGGTGCAGGCGTTGATCGACGCCGGTGAAGGGGATTCCGAGTGCGTGAAGCGGGCGATTACGCTGCTGGTGCGAAAACAGCGGGTCGATGGCACTTGGGACAATGGCCAGTATCTGCACACCAATGTCCCGCCCGACACGTTCTACGTCTACCCCGAGGCGGCGCGCTTCTACCCAACTGAGGCGCTGGGTAAGTACCTGCAACATCGGCAGCACCGTTCGACTGCCGTCGATGAGCGCGTGCGATGGGGCAACCAGCAGCTGAACGAGATGCGCGAACGCGGCGACCCGAAAGCCGACGCCGTGATTGCCAGCGTTTTTTCGTCGGGAGAAACGGGTGCAGTCAACGCGCTGATGCAGAGCATTTTTCGCACCGATGCGCCGATTCCAAACGCCATGCCCGACGTCGCCGAAAAGTACTTCGAGGACACCGCGCTGCCCTCATTCGCAGACCCGGTGAAAATCGCCATTGCCCAACAGCTGTTCACCCGCGCGGGATGGCAAGTGGCGGCAGGGCTGTTCTGCTCGTCGCTGCCGCAGGCCTATGCGGCGGCGCATGGCGCGCACGTCATCACCCAGACGCAGGGGATGACGAAACACGTGAAGCAGCGGGTTTTCGAGACGGCGCAGTTCGTCTTCGACGTGATGGACGAAGACGCGCTGAGCCCGAATGGCCGCGGAGTGCGCACCATTCAAAAAGTCCGATTGATGCACGCGGCGGTGCGTCACCTGCTCAACAGCCAGGAGTGGGACGAGAAAAAGTTCGGGGTGCCCATCAACCAGGAAGACCTGGCGGGGACGCTGATGACGTTCTCGGTGGTGACCTTCGACGCGCTGAAGCGGCTTGGGGTCGAGGTGACGCCAGACGAGGGCGAAGCCTGGCTTCATGCGTGGAAAGTCGTCGGTGACCTGCTGGGCGTGAGTGACGCGCTGTTGCCGCGGGATGTGAGCGACGCCGAAGAGCTGATGGAGGCGATTCGCGATCGCCAGTGGGCGCGCGGCGAAGACGGCGTTGAGTTAATCAAACCCTTGATTGAGACGATGCAGGCGTATTTCCCTGGCGACGCGTTCGATGGGCTTCCCACCGCGTTGGTGCGCACGCTCGCGGGAGACCACTGCGCGGATTTGCTGGGGCTGCCTCAGGCCGACTGGACGCGGTCGCTCATCTCAGTCGGAACCACGGTTGACCAACTGCTGGGTGGCGGCACCGGCGACCTCAGCGCGCGGTTGGTTGCTCACGTCAGCCACCAGTTGATGGAAGGCATCGTGATGGTCGAGCGCGACGGGAAGCAGGCGAAGTTCCGCATCCCGACGGCGTTGAAGCGCACCGTCAATCCGAATGGTTGAGCTGCGGCTTTAGGAGGCTGCGAGCACGTCGGCGACGGTGATGAGCGTGCCCATGTCGTCGGCCCCTTGCGGAAGCTCGGGGATGGCGATTGCGGTCGCTCCTTTTCCGGCGCGCACCCGCAACTCGCCGAGCAGCGCGCTGTCTTTCACCGCCGCGTCCTGTTCCGCGCGCGCGAGGGTTTGAAGCTTGCCAAGCGCACTCTTGCCTTCGCTGTTCGAAGGCACCGCGAAGATGCTTTCGTCGGGAAAGCGGCGGCTGGTGCTGCGGGCCCGGCTGCGGTTCAACACGAAGCCCTTGAACGGCAGCTCGAGCTCGCGGGTCTTGTCTTGAAAGAAGTGGGCTTCGGCGAGGGTCGCGGGCGCGGGTGACGTCACCAATAGAAACGCGACGTCGGGCCCGCTCAAGAAGGTCCTCATCGTATTCACGTCCATGTTGAGCGCGGTGAAGATGCCCGAGAAGAGGCTCATGAACGTCACCAACTCGACGGCAAACTCCTCGCCAAATACCGCGCCGAGAATCTTCTGAATCACCTTCGACGCCGCGCGGGTGACGATGCTGTCGGCGCGAGGCAGAAACGCTTGAATCGCGCGACCTTCAATCAGGCGCGAGAGGCGTCGCGGAGCTTCGAGGAAATCGAGCGCGTGCCGCGAGGGTGGGGTGTCGAGGACCACCAGGTCATAGCGGCCTTCACTCACCAGCCGGTGCAGGGCCTCCATCGCAGTGTACTCGTGCATCCCAGCCACCATCGCCGACAGCTGTTGGTAGATGCGATTGTTCAACACCCGCTCGGCGTCTTGCGGATTCTTGGTGAGCCGTCGCACGGATTCATCGGCGACCAGCTTCGGGTCCAGCATCCAAGCGTCGAGTGAAGCCGGAGCCGTGATTCCCGCGGCCGCCTGGCGATCAGCCGGAATCGACACCGGAGTGGGAGGGTTGCGCGAAACCCCCAGCGTCTCGGCCAGGCGCTTCGATGGGTCGATGGTGAGCACCAGCACGCGACGGCCTGCGCGGGCGGCGGCCAGCGAGAGCGCCGCGGCGGTGGTGGTTTTTCCGACTCCGCCGGCACCACAGCAGACGATGACTTTTTTTGTGCGAAGCAGCTCGCCGATTTGAACTTCGGTCATCCGGTCGCGCGCTCTTGGTTGGGGTGCGCGATGTCCTCTGACGACAGCAACGCGTCGGCGACTCTCGCAATCAGCCCCGCCTGCGGCAGTTCGGGGATGAGGTAGATGGGCAGCTGGGTGCCTGCGCGCAGGCGGGCGAGCTCTCGCCTCGACGATTCGGGCTTGTGAAAGCCTTCTGAGCCGAAGAGGTTGAGCGAGTCGACCAACGGATGCAGCAGCTCGCGTTCATTGCGGGTGAATGGGTCGACGGGAAATCGATTGAGGATGACGCCTCCGGTGGGCATCGCGGTCTTCTTCAGACCTTCGAGCAGCTCGAGGCATTCGCTGACCGGCAGCGTCTCGGGCAGCGTGACGACGTACGCAGACGCCTTCTTCGGATCATTGAGGTAGCTCTGGCCTTCTCGCAGCGCTGCGGCGATTGGGCCGCGCGGCAACAGGCGCAGCAGCATGTCGGGCAGCCCGGTGAGCGAGAGCCCAATGCCGCTTTACGCCGGAGGGGCTGCATGTCGAGCCAAGCGGCATCTTCCGTAAGAAAGCCGCTTTTGTCGTGCCGTATTCGCAGGTCGACTCGTATGCCTTTCAGGACGGCAATTGCCTGCTCCTGCGGCCCAACCAGAAGAAAGCATTTGTGTTTGATACATTAATATCATCTTC
>JANOHG010000577.1:0-14859 GCA_031406375.1 Archangiaceae bacterium
CGGCCTGCACGCGCAGCACCCGCACGACGTGGTGGAAGCGCGGGCCTTCGAGGCGCGCCGGGCCCGGCGCTGCCTCGGGCAGGAGCAGCCGCTTCACGGCGTGAAGTCCAGGCGGATCCACTCGCCCTGCACCGTCCGCCCCGCCGGCGTCAGGCCCAGGGCGGTGAACGCGCGCGTCACCTCGTCGGCCTGCGGCACGAGCACGCCCGCGAGCACCAGCCGCTGGCCCACTTTCGGCGCCAGCTTCGGCGCGAGCGCGATCAGCGTGTTCGCGAGGATGTTCGCGAGCACCAGGTCGAACGTGCCCTTCACCTGCTCGAGCGGCTTGCCCGACAGCGCGATGCCGGTGAGGCCGTTCTCTTCGGCGCATTCCTTCGCGAGCTCGACGGCGATCGGATCGTTGTCGGTGCCGACGACGCGCCCCGCCCCGAGCTTCTTTGCGGCGAACGCGAGAACGCCCGTGCCGGTGCCGACGTCGAGCACCGACGCTTTGGGGTGTGCGCCGATGAAGTCGTCGACCGCCGCCAGACACAGCGCGGTAGTGGGGTGGTCGCCGGTGCCAAACGCCATCTTCGGTTCGATGAAGAGGCACACCTTCCCTTTCGGAGCCTTCTCCCACGGCGGCCCCACCCACAAACGCCCAACGGTGACAGGTCGAATGAGGCGCTTCCATTCCTGGCTCCAGTCTTTCTCGACCACCTCTTCGAGCTGTGCGTGGCGCGGCTTGAGAAGCGCTTTCGCTTTCTTCAGCGCCGCAGTCGCCAGCGCGCGCTTCTCGAAGAAGCCGATCACGATTGCTTCTCCGGGATTTGGCTTGCGCACATTGGGCATTCCACCTTCGCCGTCACGCAGTTCCAGACCCGCCGCGCCGCAGTCATTGAGCAGCTGCTGCGCGGCTTCGGTTGCGGCTTTCTTCACGTCGAGACTCAGTGACATCCAGGCCATTGAGGTCTCATAGCGTTAAGGTCTCGCTGCGTGCGAGCGGCGACCAAAATGTTCTTTCTGATTTTGGCTGCCTGTCAGGGGCCCGATGCGCCCGATTCGGCCGTGTGTCGCGACTTTATCCACCGGGTGTGCATCGCTCCGGTCTGCCCAGCGGTGGTGTCGCTGTTTCCTGCGGGAGCCAGTTGCGAGGCGACCCTGCAGATGAAATCTGGCTGCATCAACGAGGACTTCGCGTTTACGACCCCTACCCGCGACCGCTTTTTGAGCTGCCGGTTGGTGCTGCTGAGGGGCGATGAGGGCGCCCAGGCCCACCCCGATTGCCAGCAGCTTTCCGATGCGTTCGGGCACTGTGCCGATGTGGTGCGGATGATTCAGGGGTTCAAATGACGCGGGCTGCGCTTCTGGCATGTCTGACAGTCACAGGCTGCGCGGGAATCGAGGCCACTGCGCGCGTCGAGCGCGGCCCTCTGCTGCGCACGTTCGATCGCCAGCAAATCGTCGAAGGCAGCGTTCGGGCCGAGGTGACGGCGAAATGGCCCAAGCTCTTTGTCGCGTTGCGCGGTCATGACCTTTGCAGAGTGCAGACCATCGAAGAGTACGCAGAGGAACACACCACCGAGCGCACCTCTTCTGCGGTGGGCCCAGCGCTGTCAACGGGCATCGCGAATACGCTCGCAGGGCTGATCATGCTTGGCGTTTCGCCGTTGCTGTCGAATGAACCCAACCGAGACTCGATTGATGGGGGCGGGCGGTATGGCGCTTCACTGCGCACCCAGGTGCGCGGTTGGAGCATTGTCACGTTCGTGGTGGGAGTCCCCGCGCTGCTGGTCGGAGGCATCGCCTATTTGCGGCAGGGGGCAGAGACTGAAGTGAGAAGGGTCGAGCAGATCGCCACCCAGCGTGACGTCGTTTGCAATGAGCGCGACGTCGATGGTCCGGTGGTGTTGATGAGCGAGCACCGACCGACCGCCGAAGGAACGTTGGTCGCCGGCTCGACAGTGGAATTCGATGAGAGCGCGTTCTTGACCCAGGGCGCGGATAAGGTGGTTTTCTTTGGCCGCGAGGTCAAGCTCGAGGAAGCCTCTCGCAATGTGCTTGAGGGATTCTCGGCGTGTCGGCACTTGGTGCGCGAGCCGGTCGCCGCGCTGAATGTGATCAGCACTGCGGCGCTGATGAATCGGGTCGAACGGGTGCGCGCTTGCCGCCGGGTGCGACCCGCCGCGATGATCGACGAAGGCACGGCGCTGGAAGTTGAGATCTCAGTTCGCCGCGAAGGAAGAGATCCGCGCGCACCGCCGGTCGGACCCAGCGTCACCAGCTTCGAGGAAGCAGTTGCCAGCTATTCGCCGCGGCTGAAGCTGTCGCCCGGAAGCGCGGATCTGCTGAAGCTGGATTCGGTCGGGGAGCTCGTCGGCCAAGCCGCGGTGATTGAAGGCGTCGTTACCGAGGGACCCACCGCGAACATCGGGGTGGTGCAGGTCGGCGCGCGGGGAGTCTTTCTGGTCCTGCCCGCCAAGAAGGCGTGGGGTGGGGACTATGCGGTCGGCACCCGGGTCGAGGTCGTCGCTGTGGTGGTGGGGACCCAGACACTGGGGGAACGGACGCTGCCATTGCTGCGCGCGGTGTGGATGCGACCCGCGTTCGGCGGGTAGTGGCAGCGCGCCGCTTATTGTGCCAGCCGGGGGAAGGATCGCGTTAAGCAGTTCCGCCCATGGGTCTGCTGGAAGCCATCGTGTTGGGAATCGTGCAGGGGCTGACCGAGTTCCTGCCGATCAGCTCGACCGCGCACCTGAAGATCGTACCGCGACTGCTCGGTTGGTCGGATCCCGGAGCTGCATATTCGGCGGTCATTCAGCTCGGCACCGTCATCGCGGTGCTGGTGTACTTCGCAAAGGATCTGCTTCGCCTGGGCAAGGCCTTCGTTGCCGGGCTGATTGCGCGCGCTCCATTCGGCACTGAGGATTCGCGGCTTGCGTGGTTCGTCGGCCTTGGAACGCTGCCAATCGGCGTGTGCGGGTTGCTCTTCAAGAAGAGCATCGAAGGGTCTCTTCGGTCGCTGTACGTCATCGCCGCTTCGCTGATCATCCTCGCAATTGTCCTGTTTGCCATCGAACGCGTGGCAACCCACAAGCGCACGTTGTCCGAGATGACGTTGAAAGATGGAATCATCATCGGGCTGTGGCAAGCCTTGGCGTTGATTCCCGGCTCGTCGCGCTCAGGTACGACAATCACCGGAGGCCTTTGGCTGGGCTTCAGCCGCGAGAGCGCTGCCCGATACTCGTTTCTGCTCTCGATTCCTGCCACCACGTTGGCTGGAATCTTCGAGCTCAAGCACCTACTCGAAGCAGTCGAACGCCCAGCGACGATGGCGCTGGTGGTAGGCACCGTGGTCAGCTTCGCGACCGGGATGGCGGCGATCGCCGGGTTGCTGAGCTTCCTGCGAACGCGCTCGATGTTGGTCTTCGTCGTCTACCGGATTCTGCTCGGCGTGCTGCTGATAATCCTGCTCCTAACCGGGGTGGTGCAGCCTTGAACGAAGGCGCCGAGTTCTTCGAACGCCTGCGCGCGCAGTTGAGGAAAGCGCCGCCAAAGTCGATCGAGTCGCGCGGAATGTTGCTCAAAGAGGCCTCGGTGCTTGCCCCTCTCTTCTGGAGGGGCGGCGAGCCATGGGTCTACTTGACGATGCGTCCGCTGACGATGCGCAAGCACGCGGGGCAGATTTCATTTCCCGGAGGCGCGCGGGATCCAGATGATCTCACCGCGTTGCATACTGCGCTGCGCGAAGCCGACGAAGAGCTGGGCATTCCACCTGGGTCGGTCGAAGTGTTGGGAATGCTTGCCGGCATGCCGAGCATCACCAGCTACTACGTGACTCCCTTCGTGGGAGTCGTGCCCACCGGCTTGAAGTTGCAACCCAATCCAACCGAGGTGGGAGAGTTAATCGAAGCCCCGTTGTTCCGGCTGCGCGCCGAGAAACGACTGCTTTACGAAGCAGATCGCGACGTCTTCGTCTGGGAAGACGCAAAGCACGTGGTGTGGGGGCTCACTTGGCGGTTCGTGCGCGAGCTGGTCGAGCACGCGCGCTTGGCCGCCACGCCCGTTGTCGAACGGTAGATTCGCCTCAGCCTTCGGAATCTGACTGCGCGAAGTCGGCCAGTCTGCGCACCAGGTCCATTCCCGCTTTCAGCTCGCCGCGGGCGAGCGCATGCACCATCGATTGCGCTTCGGCGTTCACCGGGGTGGGAATGCCATGTGCGCGACCATGCTCGGTCACCTCGCCGTTGAGAAAGTCGACCGCGGGAGTGCGCCCCCGTTCGATCGCCGCGAGCATTGACGAGCGCATCCGACGATAGCGGGCGCCCACCGCGAGCAGCATGGCGTGCTTTGCGACGAGGCTGGCCGAGCCTCGGCTGCGGCGCTCGGCGGCGGTGAGCGCGATCCAGTCGAGGTCGATCGTCCCTGACACTTTCTCAAGCTGCACCTTCTCGGCGCGCGCGACCGCGACGACCTCGCTCATGATTTCAAGCGCGAGTCGGCGGACGTGACGGTGCGTCATCAGCGCTCCGAGCCGGGTGCCGCCCAGAGTGCCGAGCGTCGAAATGGCGCAGTTGATTGCGAGCTTGCTCCACCTTGCACCGGCGAGATTCCTGGTGATGTTCACCGGCCCAATCGGCTCGAGCACAATCGCAAGCTCAGCCAGCCGCGGGTCGTCACTGCCATCGATGCGACCAATCGTGAAACCGCCGTTCGACGTGCGCTCGTAGATTCCAGCTTCGAGCATCGACGCGCCCCATGCGACGACTGCGCCGATGACCCGTTCGGGGCCCGCGATGCGTCCGACGCGTGCCTCGCATAGCCCGTTCTGAAAGCAGACCATCGCTCCATTGGGCGCAAGGAATTGCACGGCTCGACGGGAGGCATCCTCGACCTGGGGGGGCTGGGTAGCGAGCAAAATCCAGTCGAATGGAAGCTCGTCGGCCAGCTCGGTCAACACCCGGCCCTTGACGACAGTGCTGCCTTCGTCGCCCCGAACCCGAAAGCCATGCTGAGTGATGGCGCTGGCGATTGTCGGGTTGGTCGTTAGGGTGACGACTTCGACCCAAGGCCCGGCGTAGTCGTTGAGCACCGCAGAGACGATGCCGCCAATGCCGCCACTGCCGACGATGAGCACTCTCTTCTTTTGCGCACTTTGCACGCACTCGGCCTACCACGAGTCAGACCCAAGTCGCTTCGAACAGCTGTGGCACCGTGATTGCGGGTGCATGTTTCGAAGCAGACCCAGTGCGCACATCCGCCGAGGCGCGCACCTCGGTGTCGACCCACTTCCACCGCAATTCATGCCATTGATCGCGCGCCTACAACTCAATGTTAAGTTGAACAGGGCATGCGCGGATCAACATCAAGCAGGACTTTGGTTGCGTTGGTCGCTTCGCTGTTGGGTCCGTCGGTTTTCGGCGCGGGGGCTCCTCTTAGCGTTTCTACTTCAGCGCCCACCAGCATCAGCGGTTCGGGTGCGACTCTCAACGGAGCAGCCAACCCGAACGGCGCGACGACCACCGGGTTCTTTCGCTATTCGACGACTTCACCAGGAACCTGCGACACCACGTTTGGCACGCGGGCGCCTAGCAACAACGGCGCGCAAGTCGGGTCTGGCACTTCGATCAACACTTACAAACGCAACTTCAATGGCCTGATCGGCGGCACGACGTATTACGTCTGCGCGGTGGTGACGAATTCCTACGGAACCGTCGCAGCCAGCAACATCGAAACCTTCAATACCAGTGCGACGGCTCCAACGGTCACCACCGACAATCCCGCCAGCATCGCGTCGACGACCGCGACTCTGCAGGGACTCACCAACCCCAGGGCGGCAGCTACCACCGGATTTTTTCGGTACTCGACCACCAGCCCCGGCAGCTGCAACAACACTTTTGGCACCCGACTTCCAGCTTCGGGCGGTGCTGCGTTGGGCGCGGGTACCGCGAACGTCGCCCATTCAGAAGCGGTCACCGGACTATCCGGCAACACGATGTATTACTACTGCGCGCTGGGGACGAACACGGTTGGGACTTCGGTGGGTACCCTCAAGACCTTCACGACGCTGGCGGCGCCGGAGATGACGACGTCGGCGGCAAGCGCCATCACCGCAGGCGGCGCTACCCTGAACGGCACATCCAACCCGGGAGGCGCGCTCACCACCGGCTATTTTCGCTATTCGTCGGTCAGTGGCACGTGCAGCGACAGCTATGGAATCCGGGCTCCAGTCACAGGAGGAGTCGGGGTTGGCTCAGGGCGAACAGCAGTTTCTTACTCGACTGCAATCACCGGTCTGGCGGTTGGCACCACCTACTATTACTGCGCTGCCGCGACCAACTCAGAGGGCACTTCCTTTGGTTCCCTCACGTCATTCACCACGGCCGCCGCCGCGCCGATGGTGACGACTTCTGCTGCAAGCTCAATCGACGGCGTCTCGGCGACGCTGAACGGGTCAGCCAGCCCGGAAGCAAGCGCGACCACCGGGTACTTTCGCTATTCGACCACGAGTCCCGGCACTTGCAATGACTCGTTCGGGACGCGCGCACCCACTTCCGGTGGAACCTCGCTTGGGGCTGGCACCAGCGCAGTCAGCTACGCGCAGACAGTCGTCGGTCTATCGAATGGTACCGTCTATTATTTTTGCGCAATCGCTAACAACGCGATCGGAACGTCGAGTGGAAGCGTGCAATCCTTCACCACGCTTTCCCTTCCTACTGTCACTACCGTTGCGGCAAGCTCAATCAGCCCCACTCAGGCGACCCTGAACGGTACCGGTAATCCTGCGGCCACTGCTGCGACGGGTTGGATTCGGTACTCAGCGACCGACCCCGGCACGTGCAGCGACAGCTTCGGGACCCGCTTGCCTGCTTCGGGCGGGGTGTCTCTGGGCGCGGGCTCTTCTGCGGTGGCGTTCTCGCAGCTTGCGAGCGGGTTGGTGTCCGGCGCCACTTACTATTATTGCGCCATCGCGCAGAACGCGGTGGGCACGTCGGTGGGCACGGTCGTTTCATTCACGGTGGCGGCGAGCGCTCCGACCACCGCGACCGTCGCTGCCAGCAGCATCGCAGGCACCACCGCGACTCTCAACGCGTCGGTCAACCCAAATGGCGCCGAGACCACCGTTCACTTCCGCTACAGAACAACCACGCCTGGAACCTGCGACGATGCGTTCGGAACAAGAACCCCAAGCACGGGTGGCAATTCTGTGGGGTCGGGAATCGCACTGGTCTCGAGCAGCCAGGCGGCATCGGGTTTGTCGCGGGGCACGACGTATTACTTCTGCGCAATCGCAAGTAACTCGCCAGGACTTTCAGTCGGAACTCCGCTGTCGTTCACGACCCTGGATGCGCCCAGTGTGACGACCTCTAACGCGGGGTCCGTGTCGGCTTCAGGAGCCACGCTGAACGGGTCTGCCAACCCGCGCGGCGCTTCGTCGACGGGGTTTTTCCGATACAGCACCACAAACCCGGTGACTTGCAACAACACGTTCGGCACCCGTACCCCGGGTGCAAACGATGTCAGCTTGGGTGCGGGCACCAACAGCGTGGCGTTTTCGATCGCGCTGACAAGTCTGGCGAGCAATACCTCGTATTACGTGTGCGCGTTGGCGACCAATTCGGAAGGCACGTCGGTAGGCTCAGTGACGTCGTTCACCACGCCCGCGGTTTCGGCGATGACCGCCATCACGTCCACCGCCAACACCAGCGGGCAGATCACTCTGACGTGGTCCAACCCTGTCTCGGGCCATGACGGCGCGTTGATAGTTCGCGCCACCGCGGGCGCGTCGAACAGCAGCCCCGTCAATGGAACGAGCTACCTTGAAGGATCCACTTTGGGCAATTCGACGGTCGTGTTCGCCGAGAGCGCGAGCGTGGCGACTTCGTTCACAGACACGGGTCTCACGAACGGCACCACCTATTATTACAAGGTCTTCAATTTCGACACCGCGGTGGCGTACTCATCGGGCGATGTGCCGACGAGCTCTGGTTTGTCGGCGGTTCCGACCGACGCGGTCGCCCCATCTCCGGCGTGGTGTTACTCGGTTGGCCTCGCCACTGTAGGGCAGCCCTACACCGAGTTCGGTACCGCCGTGTACAGCGCGAGCAATGCCCAGAGCGTCACCGGTACCATCATCTCGAGTGGGATTACGAGAGGAACCGAACGCTGGAGGCCAGTGGCGGTAACCGCAGTCGTTCAAGCGCGGCCCGCGGTGGTTCCACTGTACGGTCGAACCGGCTCATGGATTCTGATCGGCGACCACGCGGGCCGCGCCTACGCGATTGACGCTCAAGCGGGCACAATCACCTGGACTGGCAACGCTGGAGTCCCGCTGGGGGATGTCATTCAGGCGCAGGCCGGGGTGCAGTTGAACCAATACGCCAACGCGACCTTTCAGGCGGCTCACCCAACGCGCGACTTGGTCTACTTCGCTACTCGAAACTCCAGCACAACCAACAACCAGATTTGGGCGCTGTCGAGCGTTGATGGCAGCCAGGTGTGGACGTATTCGCCGGGCAATCTGGACATCGTCAGCGGAGGAATGATGGTGGACTACGACCGCAACCGGTTGTGGGTCGCCAGCCGTGCAGGATCCGGAGGGACTCAGCCGTCGTTGCGTGTGATTGATGTATTGGCTCCCAGCACTGCGCTCGCCACTTTCAATCTGGGAGACATCGACAACGCGGTGGTCAAGAACCACGTGAGCAATGAGGTCTATGTCGCGACGAATGCGGGCGTCGTCTACGGATTCAATCAGACCACGCTGGCGCAGACCTTCAGCCTCACATTGGGCCAGACCATCAACAACTACATTGTTCCCGTTGGGCAGGGCTTCATTGTCAGCACAACTGCTGGAGTCCAACGGTACGCCGTCGATCCGACCACCCACGTGGTGACAGCGCAATGGCCGAACACCACGAGCCCTTCGGCGACGGCGATCACAGGTCCGAGCTCAGCGCGCGTGGATTCGGTGAACTTCAAAGTCTACGTGGGTGATTCGAACGGGGCGATTCACCGCCTCAACCTTTTGACCGGCGTCGATGAGGCTCAAGTCTCGATTTCCACTCAAGCACTGGGAACTCCTTCGTTGGATGTCTCTACGGTTCCGGTTCGGCTCTACGTCGGAGCGTTGGATGGTCGTTTATGCGCGTTGAATTTGAACTTCTGATGCGATCAACCACCGTCACGCTGTCGGCGCTGGCGTTGGCATTGGGCTCGGCGTGTCCTGCACCGCGAGATCCGGTCTCACTCGAGACCGCGGCTTCGATGCTCGAGCCGCAGATTGTCACCGCCATCGAACCTAGCCCTCCGCTCGAGCAGGTGAGGGGTTTGCAGATCGCCGCAGAGGCCATGATGGAACCCCCGGGACGACACCGGCTGTCCGACGTTCGGCAGGTGGTCGTTCGCTTCAAGGTCACCGGTGAGCGCGGCCCACGTCAAGCGGCGGTGGAGTTCATCCGCCCTGACGGGATGAGCTACGAACGGCGATTGGTGACACTGGTGAGCGACGGCGTCACGCCGCAGCTTCTGGAGTTCACGCTGCCTGTGGCGGGGACGTTGGTCGCTACCGCGGGGCTTGCGGGAACCTGGACGGCAAAGATGTTCATCGGCGCGCAGTCAGTGGCCGAGGTAGCTGTCGTTTTGACCCGCTGACCCTCAGCCCCCTCGGGGAATACAGAAGTCGTTGATGCAGATGTCGTCGCCGGTGCACGGCGGCGAGCACGCAGCCAATGCGGTGAACTCGTGTTCCCAAAGAATCTGCGGCGCCTCATAGACGGCGCCCGCGGCCTGCGGCTCGGTAGGGGTTTCGTCGCTCACGCCAGCGCTGGTTCTATCAGCATTCGTGCTCCCGACCGGATGATATGGGTGATTGCACACAGGCCATGCATTGAATTGTCTGTGTAGTGGCGCGGGCCGACCAAACGAATCCCATTCGCACCGACGCATGAAAGAGCGCGAGCGCACAAGTAGTTGTCGGGGCTACACCAAACGCTGCGTTACACTTCAGACGGAAGATTCTCCAGTCCATTTTGGTGTTGTTAGTCTACCTGTCATAGATGAGTTCACCGTCATCCATCGGATGCGCGCGTCTTGGAGGAAGCGTTGCTTAAACTGTTGTTCGTGACTGGATGTCTGGTGTCTTGGGCGGCCTGGGCTGCGCCACGTTTGGCGGTGCATCCTCTCGAGGTCGTCAACACATCAAACACGCAGCGCGACCAACTGAGCGCGCAGTTCGAGGTGATGCTGGCTCGCCAGCAGGGGATTAAGTTGGCGGGCAGCATCCGAATGTATGAAGTTCTTCAGAACAGCGTTGCCACCCGATGCGAAGTGCGCGACAGCTGTCTGCGCTTTCTTGCCGAAGCAACGGACTCGCTTTACGGGGTTTACGTTCGACTCGAAGCCCAGCCCGATGAGCTGGTGGTAAGTGGGCGGGTGGTGCGCGTCGACGGTGTGCTGGTTCGAAAAGTCACGGTGCCAGTGAAGGTTCGCCTCAACCTTTCAGTGGTTGAGCTGGGTCGGGAGGCGTTGACGCTGGCCCTGGCTGAACTGCAGCTTTCGGCGTTGTCGTCGACGATCCCAGACGCGGTGCAGCCGCCCGTCGATCCGACCGTGGCCTTGACGCCTCCTCCGACACCGGCGGCTGCTCCTGCCGAACCTATCCAGAGCGAAGCTTTCGTCTCGCCTCCACCCTTACTGATTTCCCGAGAGAAAGAGACTCCCTGGACGAAGGTGGCAGGGTGGAGCCTTGTGGCAGTCGGTGGCGCTGCGTTTGGGGTCGGTGCGGTGTTTGGTGGGATGGCGGTCGTAGGTATGGGCGCCAATCCTCCGGATGCCTCAGGTCTGGTTGCGCCTGAGCGCGCGGCTCCCGTCGCGGCGGCTTTAGGGCAGTCGAAGATCGCAGCGGTTCTTCTGCCCACAGGAGCGGTGCTGGCTGCAGTTGGCGTGGGATTGGTGGTCTTGCCCAGCCCGAGAGGCACTCGGGTCGGGGTCTCGATCGCCCCGGGCCGCGAGGGTTTGCTGGTTTCCTTGACGGGTCGCTTTGAATGAAGATTGTTTTCCGCCTCGGTCTGCTGACCACGGTGTTTCTCGCCGGATGCGACTGCGGCTACGCGCGCTGCAGCTCGGACGCGCAGTGTCCGACCGAGTCGCGGTGCGATGCCGCGAGCCTGCTCTGCGTTCGATTGACGTCAGGAGAAGGCGGAGGCGGAGGCGGAGGTGGAGCGGCCGGAGGTGGAGCGGCCGGAGGTGGAGCGGCTGGAGGTGGAGCGGCTGGAGGTGGAGCGGCTGGAGGTGGAGCGGCTGGAGGTGGAGCGGCTGGAGGTGGAGCGGCTGGAGGTGGGGGCGGAGCGGCGAGCTGCGATCCCCTCACCTGCCCGGACGGCTGCTGCACAGGATCGACATGCCAACCTAACAACTCGCTCACCTGTGGCATCCGTGGCTCAACATGTATGGCCTGTGACAATCAGAAAGCGGACAAATGTGGCGTGACCGGATTCTGCCAGTGCGGTACGAGCTTCGCATGTGCATCGGGTCAGCGATGTGTCGCTGGCACTTGTACTTGCGATGCGATGTCGTGTCCGATTGGATGTTGCATTGGGCAAACCTGTAGCGCGATGTCGATCTCGAGCTGCGGCCCAATTGGGAACTCATGTACGTTTTGCGATTTGGCCCGCTCGGACTTCTGCGGCAGCGGCGGGTGCCAATGTGGTGCGGGGCCACCCTGCAGCGGTGGCCAACGATGCATCGGTGGTCAGTGTGTCTGCGATGGAACCTCTTGTGCTTCTGGTTGTTGTGAGGGCGCGGTGTGCAAATTGCGCGGCACGAACTCCTGCGGAGTTGGGGGCGACACTTGCTCGGTCTGTACCCAGGCTGCGGATAAGTGTTCGGCAGATGGGCTATGCCGCTGCGGAAGTGGGCCGGCCTGTGGCTTCGGCCAGACCTGCATCAATGGGTTATGCAACGGCGGGGCGTGCAATGGCACCACCTGTCCGTCGGGGTGTTGTAACGACGGCGGCGTTTGCATCACCCCCCCGTCGAGCACCACCTGTGGCACCGGAGGTGCGCCCTGTATGTTCTGCGACACGCTGGTTTCCCCCGTCTGTGCCGCGACGGGAGCGTGCGGCTGTGGCACTGGCCCCAGTTGCCTTGCCGGCCAGCGCTGCAGCGGGGGAGTCTGTGTTTGCGACGCATCGTCCTGTGCCAACGGGTGCTGCGACTCGAACCTGTTATGCACCGGTCAGTCGCTTTCCAGCTGCGCGAATCCGGGCGCGGCCTGCCAGGCCTGCAACTCGGTGGTGGCTGATCGCTGTGCTCAGGGTGTCTGTGCCTGTGGAAGCGGGTCTGCCTGCGGCGTTGGCACACGGTGTGTTTCTGGCCAGTGCGTTTGCGACGGGACGTCGTGCCCAAGCGGATGCTGCGCGGGCGGAGTCTGCCGCTCGAGCACGATGGTCACTTGCGGCATTGGTGGATCCACATGTACCTCCTGCGATTCCAACGCAGCCAACAGCTGCACCTCGGGCGCCTGCAACTGCGGAAATGGTCCGGCGTGTACCGCCAATCGGCGGTGTGTGCTTGGCGTCTGTTTAATCAACACCTGTACTTCAATCACTTGCCCGAACGGGTGCTGTGATGGAGCCGTGTGCACCACCACCGCGCGTACGAAAGATTCCTGCGGTACCAGCGGTGTCGCGTGCTCGCCCTGTGACGCCAACGCCGCCGATGGCTGTTCTGCGGCCGGGGTCTGTACGTGCGGCGGCGCTGCCGCGTGTGGCCCTGCCTTTCGGTGCACGGCCGGCGCATGCGTGTCGGTCGCGTGTAACGCCCAGACATGCCCGACGGGCTGTTGCGAGAGCGGCGTCTGCAAAGTCGCCGGGGTCGCCGCCTGTGGCACAGCAGGAGGAATCTGCGTCAGCTGCAACGCGGCCAAAGCTGACAACTGTTCGCCCTCTGGAATTTGCCGCTGCGGGAATTACCCGCCCTGTGCAAACAGCAACACCTGTATGGGGGGTGTTTGTGTCGGCAGTTGCGGCACCAGCAGTTGCGCCAATGGCTGCTGCAAGAATTCGCAGAAGTGCGAACCGCAGTCGCCCTCAAGGTGTGGCGCTGGCGGCTCGGCCTGCGTGTCCTGCGGCAGCGCCGCTGACAGCTGTGGCTCCGACGGCTTTTGCCATTGCGGCTCGGGGCCTTCCTGCACGGGCGGAAAACAATGCGTCACCGGTGGCGTCTGCCAGTAGGGCGGCATATCGTCACTGCGCCGATACCATGCCCGAGGAGATTGGAATGCGAAGGTGTGAGTGCGGAGGTTTGGTTCCACCTGGAGCCGTTTCGTGTCCGAATTGCGATCTGGCGATGAAGTCCGGCCAGCGGGGGCGCCAAGCCTTCGCGATCGTCGCTCTTGCCGTCTCGTCGTCATGTTCCCCGGTGGCGATTTATGGGCTTCCTCCCTGTGCCGATGGCGGAAACGCTTGTCACCAAGAGCAAGTCGACGCAGGCGCGCCCGACGGAGGCTCAGCTGACAGTGGGAAGTGACGACGCGCTCCGCATCGATGGCAACAGCATTGCTGGCGAGACGGATCGCGATGACGTGCTGCGTCGGTTTGGGGTGAAGCAGCCGTTTCACCCCGCCTATGTGGTGTGGGAACTCACCCTGGCCTGCGATCAGCCGTGTACCCACTGTGGGTCGCGTGCGGGCACCGCACGCCCTTCTGAGCTCAGCACTGCCCAGGCGCTCGACGTGGTCGAGCAGCTGCACCAGATGCACACTTTCGAGGTGGTGCTGATTGGAGGCGAGGCTTACCTGCACCCGGGATTTCTTGAGATCATCCGCGCACTGCGGGCGCACGACATTCGTCCGACGATGACGACCGGAGGGCGGGGGATTACGCCTGAGCTCGCGATGCAGATGAAGCAAGCGGGGTTGCACTCGGTTTCGGTGAGCATCGACGGCCTCGAGGCGACCCACGACCTGATGCGCGCCTCGCGCGGCAGCTTCGCGTCGGCGACCGCCGCGCTGCGGTCCTTGAAGGCCGCGGGGATTCGCACCGCTTCGAACATCAACCTCAACCGATTGAACCAGACGGATCTCGAGCCGCTCTACGAAGAGTTGAAGGTGCTGGGCATCACGGCTTGGCAGGTGCAGATTACCGCTCCGCTTGGGCGCGCCGCAGATCGCCCGGCGATGTTGCTTCAGCCGTGGGATTTGCTCGACCTCGTCCCACGAATCGCCGCGCTGAAGAAGCGCGCGTTCGAAGATCGAATCATGCTCTTCCCCGGAAACAACCTCGGGTACTTCGGGCCGGAAGAAGGGCTGCTGCGTTCGCCGCGCCCCAACCTCCATGACCATTGGCGAGGCTGTCAGGCAGGCAAGTTGGTGATGGGCATCGAATCCGATGGTGCGGTGAAGGGGTGTCCGTCACTGCAGACCAGTTCTTACGTTGGCGGCTCGCTCAAGGATCAACCGCTGCAAAAAATCTGGAACGAGACGCCGCAGCTCGCCTTCGCGCGCAAACGCACGGTCGAGGATTTGTGGGGCTTTTGTCGAACGTGTCCCTTCGCAGAGACCTGTATGGGCGGTTGCAGCTTTACCGCGCACGCGCTCTTTGGGCGGCCAGGCAACAATCCGTACTGTCACTTTCGCGCCCGCGCGCTGGCAGCAGACGGGAAGCGAGAGCGGCTGGCGCTGAAGCAGGCCGCGCCGGGTACACCGTTCGACAATGGCCTGTTCGAGATTGTCATCGAGGCGATAGACGCGCCCGATGTGAAGCCGCCCACCCCGCAGCAGTTGGTGCGGAAGCGGGGTCCTGCTCAGCAGGACGACTAAGTGAGTTATTGGTCTGCGCCCTTCATGGAACAGTCAATTTGAAGGCAGTCACCGTCGAC
>JANOHG010000580.1:0-2636 GCA_031406375.1 Archangiaceae bacterium
CCGCGCAACGAGCGCGAAGACCTCGTGCCGAACCACAAGGAGATCCGGGAAGGTGTCGCGGAGCTTCAGGGCGAGGGCCTCATCGTATTCCGCTATTCGCTCGGGGCCGAGGGCAAGGACTCCGTTACACGCCCGCATGATCTGATCGAAGGGTACGAGGGTGCCCACTGGAGTGACGTTACGGTACACCTCTCTCGACTGAACGCACCCGAGATCGATGCTCGAACTTGAGGTCACAAATTGTGACTTCAAACGCGGCGCACCAGGCCCCGGCGCGCGATCCGATCGGAGCCAACCGATAGCGCGGGTCAGCGGTCTGCATCGGTACCAGCCAGTGGATTGCCGTCGATCGCGCGTGGGCGGCGGAGCAATGGATGAGGGCCAGTTCCACTCAGCGGCTCATTTCTCCTTCTTGGGAGGAACGAATCCCAGCCGTCTTCGCGGTGGGCTCGGGGGCGACAGCAACTGCTTGATCGCCTCAAAGACGACCTTGAGGTGACCGTCGTGCTCGATGAACTTCAGGTCGTGCTTCTTCTCCAATTCGGCCAGTTTCTTCGCCAGCTCGCGATTGCTGGCCAGCATTTCTCTGAGCCGAACGAACGCGCGCATGATCTCGATGTTCACCTCGATCGCGCGTTTGCTGCGAAGGACGGTGGAAAGCATGGCGACGCCCTGCTCGGTGAAGGCGTATGGGCGGTAGCGCGTCCCGCCCCAACTTGAGATCACAGTTTGTGATCTCAAGATTTCGAGCTCCGTCTCGTTGACTTGAAACATGAAATCGTCGGGGAAGCGCTCGACGTTCCGCTTCACCCCCTGCACCAACTCACGCCCTGATGCATTCGCAATGCATTTCGGCAGCTCGTGGCGCTCATGTGCCAGCCCCGTATCGCCACAGGCCTCAGGAGGCCTTCTTGCGACGTTGCTGCTCGCGCCAGACGTCGAGGTCGATCTGCGCGTTCAGCCACAGGTGGGGTGTCGTACCGAGTGCATCGCTTAGCTTGAACGCCATCTCAGTGGTGATCGCTCGCTTACCGGTGACGATGTCGCTCACCACAGGTGCGTGCACACCGAGCTTCTCGGCCAGCGCCGCCTGGCTCAGCTCCATTGGCTTCAGAAACTCCTCGACGAGCATTCTGCCCGGCGTGGTCGGCTCCCGCTTTCTCTCTTTCGGTTTCATGTTGTTCTCTCAGTTCTTCGTGCTGTAGGGGCGGCAGTGGTGCTCAGTGGTAGTCGGTGATCTCTACCTCCGATGCGTTGCCGTCTTTGAATCTGAAAACGATTCGGTACTGCTTGTTGATGCGAATGCTGCAGAGGCCCTCGAGTTTTCCCTGGAGCTGTTCAAACCTGTTGGCGGGCGGCACACGCAGGTCGCGCGGCTCTCTCGCGCGGTGAAGCAGGTCGAGCTTGCCCGCTGCTGTCTCCCAAAGCTCCCTCGGGAGCGTTGCACGCGCGGCCTTCGTGTTTTCTCCGGCCCAGATGTCGTTCGTTCCTTCGTCTGCGATGTCGATGATCGCCATGTGCAAAGCGATGATAGCGTCAGACGTTATTAACGGCAAGGGTTATGGCTGGGCCCAGCTGTGACGCGGTGCGCCGACCACTATCTTATTGTGGCGCTCAACCTGCCCGGCCGATTCAACTCAGCGGCTCATTTTTCCTTCTTGGGAGGAACGAATCCCAGCCGTCCTCGCGGTGGGCTGGGGGGCGACAGCAAATGGTTGATCGCCTCGAAGACCACCTTGAGTCGACCATCGTGCTCGATGAACTTCAGATCGTGCTTCTTCTCTAGTTCGGCCAGCTTCTTCGCCAGTTCGCGGTTGCCAGCGAGCACTTCGCGCAGACGAACGAAGGCGCGCATGATCTCGATGTTCACGTCGATTGCGCGGTTGCTGCGAAGGACGCTGGAGAGCATGGCGACGCCTTGCTCGGTGAAGGCATAGGGCGGCTTTCGCGCCCCGCCCCAACTTGAGGTCACAATTTGTGACTTCAAGTTCGTCCCAGCAGCTGCGTGCGACGCGAGTCGCCCCCATTCCTCCAGCGAAAGCTGGAACATGAAGTCATCCGGGAACCGAGCCAGGTTCCGCCTCACCGCCTGCACCAAGGCCTTCGGCTCAACCTCGTACAACGAAGCGAGGTCGGTGCTGACCATCACCCGGTGCCCGCGAAGGACGTAGATCCGGCTGGCGATGGCTGGAAGGGGGACGATTCGACTCACGGCGACGGCTTATAGCTGAGCCCACCGACACCCCGAAAAACGAACGGCTCACGTAAGCTGTGCTGGATGCTTCGAACCCATGCCGTCATCATCGCGCTCACGCTCTGCGCCCCCGCGCTCGCCCAGGCCGTTTACCGCTGGGTCGATGCCGAGGGGACGACGCACTACACCGACAATCCATCGTCGATTCCGCGCGGCGTGACGGTTTTTGCAACTGAAGGCGACCCCATCTCCCAGATGGGAAAACCCGGGCCGGTGCCGGTGATTGTACAAAAGCAGGCAGACCCCGATCCGGCGGTGCCAAGCCCCTCGGAACGATTCTGGCGAGGTCAGTTTCGCGCCGCGAAAGAAAAAATTCTGTCGCTGGAAGATGAGATCGCGGTCGACAGGCGTCGGATCGAGGATGTCAATCAGGCGCTTGTGG
>JANOHG010000657.1:0-3795 GCA_031406375.1 Archangiaceae bacterium
CCGCGTCGCCGGCGAGATCGATCGCCACCACTGCGATGCGACGGGCGGCGCCATCCGCTGGGTGCAGCAGCTCGATCGCCTCGGCGGGAGTAACGCCCTCGCGCCCGGTGACCAGCTTTCGCGTCATCACCTGCTCGACGCGCTGGGTGAAGTTCTTTTCAAAGCGCACATCGCGCCGGGTAACGATGCCCACCAGCGTGCGACCGTCAACCACCGGAATTCCCGAGACGCCATGACTCTGCATCAGCTCGATCACTCTCGACAGCGGAGCCCCCGGATCAATCGTCACCGGATCCACGACCATGCCGCTTTCGTGCATCTTCACCCGGGCGACTTCTGCCGCCTGATCTGCCGGCGACATGTTCTTGTGAATGATTCCCAGCCCGCCTTCCTGTGCCATCGCGATCGCCATTCGCGCGCCAGTCACCGTGTCCATCGCCGAGCTGAGCAACGGAATCGGCAACCGTAGGTTTCGCGTCAGCCGGGTGCCCAACTGAACCTCATTGGGCAACACACTCGAAGCAGCGGGCAGCAACAAAACGTCGTCGAAGGTGAGGCCAAGACGGATTTCCTGAGGCAGCATGGCGCGTAAATACAGCCTGTCGGGCAATTGCGCGACGCTTTGGGTGCACGTTCTGCTGGAAAGTTGGCCCCCAGCGTGGGAGGCAGCAAGCTGGCTCCCCCCCCGTGACCGCCCCCATTGGCCTCGCAGTAAAGCTCCCGTTCAACACTCCAGAGGAATTCCTCCAGAAGTACGGGCTCAACGTCAGCCGCGGGGGCATCTATCTGCGCTCAAAGGCGATCAAGACGCCCGGCACCCTGGTTACCCTCGATCTGAAGCTTTCCAATGGAGATCGGCTGATCCACGCCTCGGCGGTGGTGGCGTTCGTCACCGGAAACAAGGGCGAAGGGATCTCGGGAATGGGGCTGAAGTTCCTCGCCCTCGATGAAGGAAGCCAGCGGTTCCTCGACTCGGCGTCGGCCGCGATGCCTCATGTGCGGCTGCTCACCCCTCCGCTGCCGAAGAACGTTGGGCCGGCTGACTATTCGGTGACCGCCGTCGCCGCGCCGCCGCCGGCTTCGGCACCGCCCGCACCGTTGCCGTCGCAAATCTCAGGGAGGGTGATCGTCGAAGGATTAACCAGCCAGGTCTCGGCTCCTGCATTCGAAGAACCTTCGACCGCGCCGCTGCGCACCGGCCCGATCATCGGCATCGATCTGGGCACGACCAATTCGTGCGCGGGCTTCGCGAAAGACGACAAGCCGCAGGTGCTCAAGAGCCGCGAGGGGTACCACACCGTCCCTTCGATCATCGCGCTCAACGCGCGCGGCAAGCTCGTCATCGGGCACCCAGCGCGCGCGCAGTTGCTCACCAACCCACGGCTCACCGTCTACGGCGCTAAGCGGCTGGTCGGGCGTGCGTACGATTCGGAGGTCGTGCAGCAGATCAAGGACAAGTTTGCCTACGAAATCTGTGCCGCGCCCAACGGGGATGCCGCCGTACGACTCGGCGATCGCATCTACACGCTGCAGCAGATATCGGCGCTCATCCTTCGCGAAGTCAGAGAGCTGGCTCAGCTGCAGCTGGGTGAACCCGTCTCGCGCGCGGTGATCACCGTGCCTGCCTGGTATAACGACAATCAGCGGCAGGCGGTCAGGGAAGCCGGTCGGCTCGCCGGCCTCCACGTCGAACGGATCGTCAACGAGCCCACTGCCGCGGCGCTTGCGTACGGTTGGGGCCGCAAGCTGTCGCAGAAGGTGCTCGTCTACGATCTGGGCGGCGGCACTTTCGACGCGTCGGTGCTCGAGCTGAACGACACGGTGTACGAAGTCGTCAGCACCGGCGGCGACACTTTCCTCGGCGGCCTCGACTTCGACAACGCGATCGTGACCTGGCTGCTGGCCGAGTGGGCCGAGAAGAACAAGATGGCGTTCCAGGGCGATCGGGTCGCGATGCAGCGCATCACCGACGCCGCCGAGCGCGCAAAGTGCGCCCTGTCGGAACGCACCGAGCAAAGGATCCACGTTCCGTTCGTGACGATGATCGACAACAAGCCGTACGATCTCGACGTGGTGCTGACCCGCGTCAAACTGGTCGAGCTGACCAGCAGCCTCGTCAGTCGCACGATCAAGGTCTGCGCAGACGTCCTCGCGAGCAAGGGGTTGAAACCCAGCGACATTCAAGAGGTGATCCTCGTCGGAGGTCAAAGCCGCTTCCCCCTCGTCCAGGACATGATCACTGCGATGTTCGGCAAGGCGCCCGCTCGCAGCGTTCACCCCGACGAAGCGGTCGCGCTCGGGGCTTCGTTGCTCGCCCGCGCGCTCGGTCAGAATGGCGGCCTGGTGCTGATCGACGTGCTTCCGATGGCGATCGGCGTCGGAATTCCCGGCGGGCGGTTCAAGCCGATCATCCCACGCAACACCGCGTTACCGGTGAAGCGCACCCACACGCACCACACCACGCGCGACGATCAGTCAGAGCTCGAGCTCACTGTTTTTCAAGGCGAAAGCGATCGCGCACAGGACAACGAGTACCTCGGCACGCTCAAGCTCACCGATTTACCAAAAGGGGCTCGGGGCTCGATCAGTGTCACGGTTACCTTCGAAGTCAGCCACGAGTGTCTGCTGACAGTGTCAGCGAAGGAAGGCAAGACGGGGCGTGAAGTCGCGACCACCTTGACGACACGAGATACGCCCGCGGCCGTGAAGCGGAAGCTCGAGCACGAAGCCGCAGCGGCTCTGCCGGTGACCGCGCTGGCGCCAGTGACGCCCGCCGGTGGGTGGTTCCAGCGCTTCTTCGCCTGGCTGAAGGCGCTGTTCGTTAGGCGCTAATCGCGACTGAAGCGGGCCCACTGACCCTGGGCGTGCTCTAGGAATGCAGCCGGAGCGGCGGCGAACCCAGGGTCCACCTCGTGCGTGCCGCCTTCTTCAATCGCTTTGCCGTCCTCAGTCTGGCCGACCTGGACGCGGCTGAGCCCGCGCAGCGCATACTTCGTCTTCCCCTCGTACAGCAGCAGCTTTTTCGTCAGCGGTGACACGTCGCTGCGGCAGCCAAGCCGGTAGAGAAATGAGACCTCGGCGCGACCGTTGCTATCGAGATCGGTGATTGAGATCGACGCGTCGTTCAGCGCAAGCGCGAGGTCAAATTCGCAGTCGTTGACGAAGTCTTTGGCCTCCCACACCGCGATCCACTGCCCATTGGGGCTGTTTCGCGATTCGTGGACCACCGTCAGCTTCTTCGAGCGCAGATCCTTCTTTCTCACCTCTGCGTGCTCGCGGAATATGATCCGGTGTTGTCCGTCGACGTCGCTGAAGCTGGCGGTCAGGGTGGCTGAACCGGACTTCTCGACCCGCTTGGAAATCGCAACCGCGTCAGGGGTGGTGGCGAGTATGACCAACGCGAACACGATCATTGTGGGGCCCTCAGCGAGGCTGCCTTGTCACGTTCGCCAAGCGCCGCTTGCAGGTATTTGCCAGGCAGCTTGCGCCCGATCAGATCCTGGGCGAGCTGACCTGCTTCGACGAGCTTCGGCAGGCAGACCCCCGTGTCGATGCCAAGGCCCTGCAACATGTAGACGAGATCTTCGCTCGCGAGGTTCCCTGCGGCACCCGGCGCATAAGGACAACCGCCCAATCCACCGGTGCTCGAGTCAAAGGTGGTGATTCCCATCTGAAGACCCACCAACGCGTTTGCCAACGCGGTGCCCCGCGTGTCGTGAAGGTGAAGCGCGAGCTTCGACACCGGAATCACCTCGGCGACGGCAGACACGATCCGCTCGGTCTGCAGCGGGTTGC
>JANOHG010000664.1:0-9240 GCA_031406375.1 Archangiaceae bacterium
TCGCATCGCGATCGACGACTCGAGACCTCGAGCAAAGGCCATCGGCAGGAACCTTGCCGGCATGAACGCAGGCTTGGTCCTCAACTTCACCTTCAACAATTGGGGCCAGAGCTGTTCGGTAGCCCGCGGAGGTGTCGCGACTACCAATTTCTGCATTCGCACCTACGCCGTGCACGAATTCGGGCACGTGCTCGGCTTCCATCATGAGCAGGCGCGCCCGGACACCGACACCGTCACATACCCTACGGACGGCGGCTCCACTTGCGGAAGCGCAACGGACATCGGCGCCGGTGTGAAGGGTGGGGTCAGTTGCGGCCCCTGGGATCTGGATTCCGTCATGAACTACTGCGGCCCCCGTTTGCACAATGCAGGAGTCCTCACGGCGAACGACATTGCCTGCGCGCGCAAGTACTACCCGATGCCGATGCCGTCATTGATTCTATTTCCGCCGCTAAAGCCCATACCTCCTATTTTTCCTCCCGGCCCCGGCCCGTTGTAGCTGCGCGCGACCGAGCGAGTCGTTGCGTGCGGCGACCTTCTGCTGAAGGCAAATTCGGAGTCTTGACGCCACGCCGGAGAACAATGCTCCGGCGTTCGAGCACGAGGTTGAGGGTGGTGAGCCCCACTGGCGTCGACCCAAATGACGTGCGAGCAAAACACACACCCACATCCGGAAATGGGCGCCACCCTTCATTCATCTCGAGAAGGTCGTTTAGTGACGCTGTCTTTAAGTTTGTAAGCGTCAGCCATGCCGTGAATCACCCTTGGCTCGGCAGTGGGCGCTTCTCTTAGGATAGTTGCCCCGTGGGTTCGGTTAGACGGCAGCCTTGGTTTTCGTCAATATGCGCAGGTGATCTCGACCCTCTTACTTGCAGTGCTCAGTCAAACCACACCGCCGCCGCCTCCTCCGCCTCCGTCGGGTGCAGCCGAGGCGCTGGTGCCTTCGGCGTTCTTTGAAGGCGTTCTTTCGTGGGACCTCGAAGCCAATCAAGCAGTGATTGGAAAGAAACGAACCGCGCTGACCCGCACCGAGTTTTTCGAGAAGGTCGGGCGCTTGGATTTGATTGAGAAGAGCCAGTCGATTCGAACGCGCAGAATCGCTTTGCTGATTGCCGCAGGAACTGTCGTCGTCGCGGGCAGCGTTTCGGGCGCAGTCGTGCTCTCGCGCTCACCCGACATGAACTCTGCTTATTGCGTTGCTCATGTCGACAACTTCAACCAATGCCATGACGCCAACAGCCTGCATCAGACCGCAGGTGCTGGGTTGATCGCCGGAAGCGTCGCGACCGCGGCGTTGATGGCGACCCTCGGCTGGTGGGCCAACCCCGACCTCATCGATGGCGACGAAGCCACCCGCCTGGTGTCGCAATACAACGCCGGCCTGCTCAAACGACTGCGCGCTTCCAAAGGTTCGCTGAAGTGGTTACCCGTGGTCTCACCCGACGGCGCCGCGCTGGCGGTGTCTGGCAGATTTTGATCCGCGACAGTCTGTTGCTGGCTACACGCCCGGTGATCGTCCGCGGCAGGCGTTGAGCGTGCTAGACGCGCAAAATGAGCCGAGCCGCGATCACCGACCTCTACCGCATCGATGACTTGCTGGAACCCGAAGAGCGCGCGGCCCGCGACACCGTCGCGGCCTTCGTCGACAAGGAATACTTGCCGATTGTCGGCAAACACTTTCGCAACGGTACCTTCCCGATGGAGGTCGTGCCACGCCTCGCCGAGCTGGGCGTCTTCGGAGCCACCTTGAAGGGTTACGGCTGCGCCGGCCTCAACAACATCACCTACGGGTTGATTCTTCAGGAGCTCGAACGAGGGGACTCAGGGTTGCGCAGCTTTGCCTCGGTACAAAGCTCGCTGTGCATGTATCCGATTCACGCGTTCGGCTCGGACGAACAGAAAGAGCGCTGGCTGCCGGGGATGGCGAAAGGAAAGCTTTTCGGCTGTTTCGGCCTGACCGAACCTGACTTTGGCAGTGACCCGGGCGGGATGCGCACCCGAGCGAAGAAAGACGGTGACCACTACGTGCTCAATGGCGCCAAAATGTGGATCACCAATGGCACCATCGCCGACGTGGCGATCGTCTGGGCGAAGGTCGACGACGGCGGGCAAGAAAGCATCCGCGGCTTTCTCGTCGAGAAGGGGATGCCGGGGTACCGCGCCGAAGAGATTAAGGGAAAGTTCTCGCTGCGCGCGTCGTACACCGCCGAGCTCTCGCTTCAGGACGTGCGCGTTCCGGCGACGAGCATGCTGCCTGGCGTGCAGGGGCTTCGTGGGCCGCTGTCGTGCCTCAACAACGCGCGAATGGGCATTTCGTTCGCGGTGATGGGCGCCGCAGTCGCGTGCTTCGAAGGCGCCCGTGAGTACGCGCTGTCACGGGTGCAGTTCAACAAGCCGATCGCTGCGTTCCAGCTCACTCAGGAAAAGCTCGCCGACATGCTGCAAGAGATTGTGAAAGGCCAGCTGCTCGCGTGGCGCCTCGCCAAGCTTAAGGACCAACACGGAAAGGTTTCTCCCGAGCAGGTTTCGGTCTGCAAGCGCAACAACGTAAAGGTGGCGCTCGACATCGCCCGGGTCGCTCGGGGCATCTACGGCGCGAATGGCGTCACCGACGAGTACCCGCCCATTCGGCACATGCTCAATCTCGAGAGCGTCTATACCTACGAGGGCACCCACGAAGTACATACCTTGATCCTCGGCAAGGCAATCACCGGCATCGACGCGTTCTCCTGAGCTCTCATGGCGTTCATCAAGAAAATCTCCGTTCGCTTCGATGATGTCGACTTCGCGCGGGTGGTCTACTTCCCGAACCTGTTCGGCTACTGCCATCAGGTCTTCGAGGACTTCTTCGAGGAAGCGGTGGGAATCTCGTACGCGCAGATGCTCCAGAAACGAAAAATCGGCTACCCCAGCGTGCATGCCGAGGCGAACTTCAAGCACCCGCTGAGGTTCGGCGACGTCGCGCGGATCTCAATGGAGACCGTCAAGCTGTCATCGAAGTCGATCACCAACCGGTACCAGCTGTTCCTCAACGACACCGCCACGCTGTGTGCGGAGGTCGAAATCATCACCGTGCCAATCGACATGGACACCTTCAAGGCAAAGCCGGTGCCCGAGGATGTGAGGATGGCGTTCCTGAATCACCTCACCGGCTTGACGGTCTAAAGCCGGCTTACGCCCGCTTGATGGTAATCCAGGTCTCGCCTGGGGCTTCCGTCGTCGATTGAGGCGCCGCGGCAGGGGCGGCAGCTTCGGGCTCATCGGCCTCTAAGTGGCGCGAAGCGATTTCGTCCTCGGTGAGAAATCCGACCGCCTGGCCTTCGCGGTTCCAGAAGCGCACTGCCTTTTCGCTGCGGGCGAACAGTTCGGCCGCGGCCTCGGGCGGGACCAGGGCATGCTCGATGCGATCCGGATCCGGTCGTTCGACGACCGCCAGTTTTCCTTCCTCGAGCATCTTCGCCTGCGTCTGGGTGAGCTCGAGGCGGCGCAGCTTCTGCTTCCGGGTGACGAAGTAGAAGGTCGTCGGGCCCGGTTCGACTGGCACCTGCGCCGCGAGCACCTTCTCGCGCAGGAAGCGATCGAGTTGGACCTGCTTCTTCGCGTCGTTGCGCTGGGCTTCCTTGCTTCCCGCCAAGGGCGGCAGCTTTGGAATCCGCGTCGGCGCTGCTTCGCGCGGCGCAGGCCTGCGATTCTGGTCTGGCCGCGGTGGCTCTCGGGGAGGAGGACGGGAAGACGGTTGAGAAGAAGCTTTGCGCTCGGGCGCCTTTGCTTTCTCTTCCTCGACTTTCTTGGCCTGCTCTTCGGAAACAAGTCCGGCTTTGAGCAGTTTGTCTTTCAGGCTCTGCATGAGTTCGCGGCTTCTATCACTTGTGTATCGGCCTGCTAGGGTGGCGCGTCTTCAAGTGAGAGCTCTCGCCTACATTTCGGTTTTTTGCCTGTTGACCGCGTCCTGCACGGATCTGGTCGACAAGGCTGCCAAGAAGCGCATTTTCTCACCCGAGGATCCTCCGCAGGCCGTCGCGGCCGCCAGCCAAAAGCTTGCGCCTGAAGAGGTCGCCGACAACCCCGAAATCGCCCGGCGGGTGCTGGGGATGGGCGCCGCGGAAGCCACCGAGCGGATAGGCCCCCACCAGTTCACCGCCACGGTGAGCTACGACTGGACGAGTGGTGGCAGCAAGAACGTATCGCTGAAGGAAACCCGCACGTTGCTGGCGGGCATCGGTGGCGTCAGCGGTGACTTCCACGCCACCGTCGACAACTCGCGCGACCAGGGGCTCGAGGTGCTGCGCATTCAAAACGCAGTCTACGCCAGGAGCCGCTATGGAAAATTTCGCCAGCGGCTGCGCGACCGCGGCATCGCCGAGCGCGTTCGAGAAGAAATGTATGGCGCCATCAAGGATTTCGACACCCTCTTCCACGGGCGGCTGAAGCTCACCGCCAGCGGCACCGTCACCGTCGAAAACCGCATCGCCTGGAAGTACCAGGTGACGCTCGGAGATGCGCTTGCGGTGAAGCAGCAAAAGCTTCCGCCCATCGTGGCCACCAAAGGCGGAGTCGATGAGACGACGCTGCGGCGGCTGGCGTTCTACGAGCTGCGCACCCCTCGCGCCCTACAAGGTGAAGTGCTCGTCGATGCGCTCACCTCGGTCGTTCTCAAGGCACGCCTCGATGGGAGACTGGGCGTCAAGCGCGAGGGTCGTTCGTCGGAGGATGGCGGCGAAGTCGCTGCCACCGAAGCCGAGCTGCGGTTGGTGCTCGACTCTCAGCTGAGGCAGATTGGCAAGCACCAGAACCTGAAGGCCCCGGCTGAGTTCCTGCCCGATCAGGACAAACCCGAAGGCATCGCCGCTGCGCTCGAACGCTTTGGCATCGTACGGGCGGGGATGGACGGCGGCTCCGCTGGTGCTTCGGAAGTCGAGCCTGACGACGAAGACTCCCCGTGACTTTCTGGGGCGGGCGCCAAAGGGGCCTGCGCGCTGTGGTTTTCGACCCGGTTGGTCAAAAATTTGCGGGGTCGATTCCGATCTCTACAATGCCCACCAGATGCGGCTTTGCCGCGTCCGACATGGCCGGTTGTTCAGGTGGATCACCAAAGAGGATCATCGACATGGATCGCAAGGCTGGAAACGCAGCAGTGGTGACGGCGGAAGAGGTGACGACGGCTCTCAAAGGGCGGATCGCAACCCAGGAAGAAGAGAAGGTACTGCGGATGCGCTACGGCTCGAAGGTCGAGTCGGAAACACCGCTGCAGAAAGCCGCTGGAACCAATGCCGAGCTCGGCGACGAGCTGCTGCTCATCGAGATGCAGCTGTTCAAGGCGATGAAGGCGAAGCGCGGACTGTCGGTCGCTAACGCCCCGACAGCGCGCAACGCAGCGAAGGACAAGATCGTCCGGTCGCTCAAAGCGAAGAAGTAGTCGGTTCGGGCGGTCAGGTTCCCATCAGCCGCACGAGGCGTTGGCTCGCGCGGAAAAAGGTTCGCCGCGACAGGGCGATGGGTGTCGACGCCGGCCCGCGCCGCGAGTTCGACGAACCATGACCCGGTCGCCGGGTTGCGAAAGTAGTCCTCATTGAAGCGTTCGCGCAGACCGTCGCCGAGCCCAACCGCAAGGGTGGCGGCGCGCAGCGCAAGCGGGTCAACCCCCTCGACGTTGAGCAGGAATCCTCCGCGAGGGACCGCAACGCCCAGCGCCCGCGTCATCCGGTCTTCGTACTCTTCGGCCAAGGGGCGCACCGGACCTCGCGCAAAAACCTCGAGTGCGTAGGGCAGCATCGCGGCGGCCTGGCGCAGGCTGGCGAGCGCGCTGAACGCGCCGATTCGTGCCGCTTCCCGTGCAGCCGCCGACGGCATCCGCAGGGTGCGCTTGAGCCAGCCTTCTTCGAGGCAGAAGTTCGAGACGAGCAGCCGCACACCCTCGATGGTTGCTGTTTCGGGAAAGCGCCGTTCGAGAATGCCGGCGCCCGCTGAACCGTGAGCCCACAGCTGAGCTTCCGCCAGCGTTGCGAGCAGCTCTGCGCAGGCGTGCATTCCTCCGCGGCGGTTCACCGTCACGTACACTTCCCCGGGTACCCGCACCGCCGAAACGTGCGCTCCGGTTGCCTTGTCGTCGCGCGCTTCGGTATCGAGCCGCAGGCGGCCCAAGGGCAGGCTCAGGTCTTCGAATGTGCGGGTCACCGCAGGCAGCAGCTCTTCGGCGCGAAACAGCTCGCGCATCCATGGCACGGTGGTCGCGTGAAGCACGTCATGCCAATGCGCGGTCTGCGGCTTCAGCTGGGGGTCGATTCGCTTGAGCACGTAGCCGAGGAGATCTCGGTAGGCATCCTCGGTGGTGGCAAGGAGCTTTTCCGCGGCGTCGAGCCATGGCTGCAGCTCGATGCCGCTGAGCGTCTCGAGGTGGGCCCGCATCGACGAAAACCCGAGGTGGGCGCTGGAATGAATGTGGGAATCGATCACCCGCGCCCACGACGTTTGGCGTTCCCACAGCGCCTCGGAAAGATCCCGTTCGAGCGCGTGCCGGCGTTCGCGCTCGAAGTCTTCGGGAAGGCGGGCGATCGCCTCGGCCAGCGGCATCGTCTGCATCGACGAGTTGATCGGTCTGTCGAGCTCTTCGGCGCATTCATCGAGGTCCGCCGCCGCTGCAGCCACCCCGTGGCCCCAGGCGAGGAAGCGCAGCAGGCGCTGCAGTGACGCCTTGGTTTCCACGTCGGTCTTCGGGCTATCGGCCGTCTGCCTTACCTGTAGGAACGTGTCCTCGCGCAGCAGAGAAGAAAAGTCTGCCACCTGCTTCGTCAGGCGCTGTCGGGGAGCGAGCCCCGCGAGGTGGCGGTGGCGTGCGTTCGCGAGCTGCGAGAGGAATTCCTCGCTTCGCTCCGTCAATCCGTTGATGGAGATTTCCACGTTGGAGGTATGAACAACCCGGTCTTGTTCCCGAGTCAACCGCCGTGAAGCGCCGCACTGTGATTGCCACTGCCGGGCGGCTCGATGCCGTGCTCGCCGCGGCGTTGCCGATGCGGTTGCTCGAGGTTCAGGCGCTGATTGCCCGCGGAGCAGTGTACCTCGACGGCAAGCGATGTCAGGAGGCGCAGACGCAGGTGAAGGCCGGACAGAAGCTGTCGGCGGTGCTCGAGGAAGGTGGGCAACCGGTGACCGCGGTGGCTGCGAAGCAGGCGCCGCTGGTGGTGATTTTCGAGGACGAGGCGCTGCTGGTGGTCGACAAACCGGCGGGCGTCGTCGCTCAGCCGACGGAAGGGCGCGTGGGCGATAGCCTGCTCGACCTTGCGCGCTACTACCTGGGCAGCGATCCCGGGCTCGTCCATCGGCTTGACCGCGAGACCTCGGGAGTCACCGTCTTTGGCAAGACGCCCGAAGCGACGCGCGCGTTGGCCGCCGAGTTTCGCGAAGGCCGCGCGAGGAAGCGGTACCTGGCCGTGACGGCAAAAGAGCTGCCTGCACGAGGCGAAATCAACCTTCCGCTTTCGCGCGATCCTTCGAGACCAGGGCGTTGGCGGGCTTCGAAGCTGTTTCAGGGCATCGAAGCGGTGACCCATTACGTTCGGCTCACCGCGACCGAGGCGTTTGCGACCGTCGAGTTATTTCCACTCACTGGACGCACGCATCAGCTGCGCGCGCACCTCGCCGGCATCGGGTTTCCCATTCGTGGGGACAAGCTTTACGGCGGCAGCGTGGATGTTCGGTGCCTCTTGCATGCCCAGCGACTCGAGGTGTTGGGCCGGACCTTTGAGGCGCCGAGCCCTGCGGACCTCGCGGGGTATTTCGTTCAGGGCACCAACTCGACGACGTAGAAAGTGAAGGTGCCGATTCCTTGATTGCGCTGACGGGAAACCAGAACGTTGGTCGAAGACACCAGATCGAAGCGGGCAACTCCTTCGCCCAAGAAGTTGCCAGCCGAATAGTTTGTCTCGCCAGATCCTTGGCCTGCCGCGGCTTGCGAGCTGGCGAAGACGATGGTTCGGGTGACGTCGACCGCGGAGATCGCCACCAAGACGTTCGAGGTGTTGGAAGCCATCGTGACGGTTCTCGTCTGAACGGTTGCGCGGCTGCCGAAGTCGACGCGTTCCCACTTCATTCCCAGAATCGGAGTCGGGGTGCACAAGGGGTCAACCCCAGCGGCGCGGGTGAAGGCAACCGACGAAGGGGTAGGCATCTCGCCCCGAAGCAGCACGGCGCAGATCGGTTCGTTGCTGTTCGGCACGGTGTGTTGGCTGAGCAGGGCGGTGTTCAACGAGACCGCGGGCAACCCAATGATTGACCGGGAGTTCACAGCAGTCGGAATGCCCGCATCATCTGCGCCTCGACTGACGTTGATTCCAAACAGCTCGACTGCTTGCAGTGTGTAGCTGCCGACACAAGAGGTCGAAGGGCCTCCCACCTCGAGAACGACCGAGGTCCCAGAGACGAGCTGCGCGGTAATCAGATCCTCATCATCGATGTCTCCACTCATCGTCTGGAAGGATTTGAGGATGAAGGTCAGCGAGGGATTCACAATCGTCGGCAACGTCACTGTGAAGGGAGTCGTCTGGCAGTTTCCGGTCACGCGTTCGACCCTCAACCCAGTGGGCAGCTCGAGCGTTTGCCAATGGATGTTTCCGCTCGCGTTCCCTGAGTTTCGGTCGCAGCTGATGGTGCTGGTCGAGGTGAGTCTACAGCGAACCGCGGCTGTGCCCGCCGTTTCCGAGGTCGAAGTTGCCTGGAAGAAGAGCGCCGTACGGTCGGTGTTCTGGTGAGGCGGGTTGATGGCGCAGACAGTGAGAAGATTAGGTGAGCTGCCGCCATCGGCAAGGGCGATGGGTGGGTTGAAGGCGCAGTTTCCGCGCCGCACGGCAGGCACGATGGTGAGCGTCCGTTGGGCAGTTCCAAACGCTGCGGTGGCGTTCTGGACCGTTGTCCCGCCACTCACGGGCTTGACGTAGAAGGTCGCGTCGGTCTGCCCGGCTGAGATGGTGGTTGAAGACGTGGCGATCAGGCACGCTGCGTCTGAGTACGAGCGGACGGTATTGGTTGGAACGTCCGAGAGTCCGACGGTCGTGTCGGTTGCGACAGCAGTCGGGATCGCGGCTCGATGCGCTTGCACCGTGCTGAGCAAGCAAGCGCCGGCGAGCAGCGCAGCCGGCACGGCCGACGTGAAGCCGAGGTTCGTTGGACCCAGGGCCGCCCCGCCACCGACTCCACCACCACCACCGCCGACTCCACCACCACCGACTCCACCACCACCGACTCCAC
>JANOHG010000668.1:0-6301 GCA_031406375.1 Archangiaceae bacterium
AGGCGGTAGAATGGGCCGCGCAGCAACTCGCGGTTGAAGCCGTAAATCCACCTATCCCATGCCGCGACGTCGGCTGTTTTTTTGAACTGCAAGTCAAAGCCAATACAGATCAAGGAATACAAGTGCACGTCGGGCATCCACCGCCCAGCCGGACGGTTCGTCAGATACACGTTGAGTGCGCTCGGAAGCTCAGGATGAGGCTTGTTGAGCGGAAGACCCTTCAGCAACGCCGTGGCCACGGAACTGTTGACCAGCGCTTCAGGGTACGAATCCACGCCATCAGGCAACTGCGACAAATACTCGGCCAGCGTCGGAAACGTCGGCATCGAAGAGGTCACCGCGCAACCGTACCTTATCGTTGGCAGGGCCACCGATTTGACGGGTGGGATCGCCAGGGTGCGCCATCACCTTCAGCCAACGCGCGGCGGGCGCTCGCCACCGACGGGTGCGGGTTGACTATGGACCCTGTCGCGATCGCGATTTTCACCGCGGCTCCATTTGTCGCTTCCGGAGCGAGATTCTCAGGGGATGTCCGAATCCATTACCGCCAGCCGTAAATCGACGTTTCCCTGCGACCATGCCCACAAACCCCGCGATTGGATTGGTTGGATTCGGGACCTTCGGTCGTTTCATTCACGGCCATCTGTCCTCATCGTTCGACGTCTCGGTGTTCGACGTGCAGCCTCGTTCGGACGAACCAAGTGTCGCCTTCGAACCGCTGGAAGCTGTGCTGCAGCTTCCGCTGATAATCATCGCTATCCCCGTTGGGGCGCACGAGGCGCTGTGGAAAGAGCACGGCTCACACGTCAACCCCGCAGCGCTGGTGATCGACGTGTCGTCCGTCAAGCTGAAGCCCATTGCGCTGATGGAACAATACCTACCGTCAACCTGCCAATTGGTAGCCACCCACCCATTGTTCGGCCCTCAAAGTGGCAAGAACGGAATCGCGGGTCTGCCCATCGTTGTCTGGCCGGTGCGCGTCGACCCGGCTCGGTTCGAGTGCATCAAAGACTTTTTGGCGCGGGATCTAAAGTTGAGAATCATCGAGAAGAGCCCCGACGAGCATGACCGACAGATGGCTTACGTGCAGGCCCTGACGTTCTTCATTGGGCGCGCGCTGGAACGGATGAAGATTCCCCGCTCGGAGCTGACGACAGCGACCTACCAGCACCTGCTCGACATCACCCAGATTGTCGGCAACGACTCGCTCGAGCTCTTCCACACCATTCAGCGCGAGAACCCGATGGCGCCCGGCATTCGCCGGGAATTCGTCGAACACCTGACAGCGTTGCAAATCGAGCTGGCCAAGGTGGATGAGAAGTGAACCTGGGCGCCTGGGTGACCACCGTCGCGGTGGGCGCATTCTTGTTCGCGATTTACCGCAAGTCGCGGGCTGGAGAGTGGATCACCAAGCCAATCGCCGCGACCGGGTTCGTCGCATCGGCGGTGCAGAATGGCGCGCTGGAGTCCAACTTTGGAGTTTGGGTGCTGGTGGCGCTCTGCCTCTCATGGTGGGGCGACGTTCTCTTGATTCCGCGAACACCGCGCACCTTCCTTGTGGGGCTCGGCGCGTTTCTCTTCGCGCACGTGGCCTATGCGGTGGCATTCATCATTCGGGGTGTGTCTGTGCTGCATGCCGCGCTGGCGATGGCTGCGCTGGCGGTGGTGATTTACTTGATCGGGCGGTGGCTCATGCCGCACGTGAAGCCGCCGCTGAAGAAGCCGGTACTTGCCTACCTGATCGCCATCGCGACGATGGTTGCACTCGGCGTCGGAACCTACTTCGCCCGCGGAAATCCGTTTGTGCTCGTCGCAGTAGTCGCCTTCCTCTTGTCCGACCTTTCAGTGGCACGAGATCGTTTCATCGCGCCTGGTTTCGTCAACCGGGTGTGGGGCACGCCGCTCTACTTCGCGGCCCAGTTGGTGTTCGCGACCACCGTGCACTGAGTGCCGCCAACTTAAACGCCGGGCATCCCGACGCTTCTCGCTTCGAAGGGGCCTGGGTTGACGCTTGAAACGCAAGGACCCCTGAGCGCTGCGAAGAGTGGTCAGCGCGCGGTGAGCTCTTTGGCCAGTGACTCGGCGCCGTACACCGACCTCAGCGCATTGAGAATCAATTCTCCGTGTACGGCGGTGGTCCGGTTCTCTTTGCCGTCGTAGCCGAAGTTCCCGCCCAGCGACTGCAGGTTTCCGTCGAACACCAGCCCAACGACGTCGCCGTTGCGATCCACCAGAGGAGAGCCTGAATTGCCACCGATGATGTCGTTGGTGGTGATGACATTGAACGGCGTCTCGCCCTTGAGCTTCTTCTTCGCTGCCAACCAGGCCTCGGATGCCGCGAACGGAAACTTCCCCGTCAGCCGCGAATAGAAACCGCTGACGGTGGTGAACGGCTTCACCGCGCCGTAGCCCTTGACCGAACCGAAGCTCAGCCGCAACGTGAAGGTGGCATCGGGATACCCCTCGGTGCCGTACGCCGCGCGGCGCGCCTCGCCGATCTGCTCGAAGCTCTTCTTCAGCACCGCGTCGACCTGATCTTCCGACTTCTTGCGCACCGCCCTCGCCTGGGCATCGACCTTCTTCGCGAAGACGAGCATCGGGTCTGCGTCGATTGCGGCCTTGCCTTCGAGAACGTCTTTGCGAAACGCAGCGTCCTCGAGCTTCGTCCCATCAATCAGCTCGGCCGCAAGGTCATCTGGTGCCTTGTTGCCAAGTACGTCGCGCACGTACGCATCATCCGCACCGAGTAGGTTGCGCATTCGATTCAGTGACCACCCGAGCATCGCCGTCTCGAAGGGCTTCGAGACGGGCGCCGACCCGGTCAACTGCTGCACCAGCACCGGCTTGCGCGCGTCGGTGTACTCAGGAAGTCGTTCGGCCGCTGGCTTCTTCGATTCCTCGGCGTTGCGCACCAACATCCGCGCATACGAGAAGAGGTCTCCCATCATCGCCTCGCTTCCCTCTTTGAGTCGAAGCTCGGCGTAAATCGGCCGCAAATCCATCATCGCCTTCGCGATCGCATCCCATGCTGCGGACGTCGTCCCTGGAGCCTTGGCGCGCAATGCCGCTTCATCTGCCCGCTTCTTCTCGAGGAACCCCGGAGCCACCAGCGCTTCAAGCCGCCCGCGCTGCGCCTTCAGCGAGTTTTCCACCGAGCGCAGCTTCGAGCGCGCAACCCGCGTCCGCTCGACATCACCCTTCATCCACTCGTCCATTCGGCCCCGCAGCTCGCTGTAGAACAGCAGGTTCCATGCAAGCCCCACGTCGCGCTGAAACTCGAGCTGCGCGACGGTGCGATTCCTCTCGGTGCCACCCGGGTGTCCAGAGGTGAAGACGAGATCGTTTTCCTTCGCGGGCTTCTTCGCGAACTTCAGCGCCTCAGGCGACGGCCGCGGCTTCCCGTCTTCCCACACGCGCAAGAACGCCATGTCGACGCCATAGCGGGGGAAGTTGAAGTTGTCTGGATCTCCTCCGAAAGCAGCCATCGCGAACTCAGGAGCGAAGACCATTCGAACGTCCTGGAAGCGGCGATAGGTGTAGAGGTGAAAAGTGGCGCCGTTGAAGAGAGTGACGAGGTCGCAGCGCATCTTCGCGTCGCCCTTTGCGCATTCCTGCTCGACCTTCGCCTGCTCAGCTTTGAGCGCCTTCTGGTACTCGGGTCCCGTCGCGCCCTTCGTCGCTTCGAGAACGCGCGCGGTGACATCGGTAATTTCGACCAGCTGATTGGCTTCGACCTTCGGGCAGCGCTCTTCGAGTTCGCGCGTCTTCGCGAAGAAGGGCACCGTCAGCAGATCGCGCTGGGGCGTCGAGAGATCGTCCAGACAGCCCCGGATGCAGTGATGGTTGGTCATCACCAACCCGTCGGCCGACACGAAGCTCGCCGAGCATCCGTTCGCCAGTCGCAACGAGCCAAGGCGTACACGCTGCAGCCAGGCAGCATCGGGAGCAAAGCCGTAGGCCTGCTTGACCGAAGCAGCCGGAAAATCAGTAAAAAGCCACATGCCTTCGTCGGCGTTGGCGACGGTGGCACAAAGCAGAACAGCCCAACCGAAGGAGCGCATGGCGCGCCTTATACAGGCTCGCGCCGGTTCTGCTTCCCCCATTGGTGCCGCCGAAGACTAGAGCGTACGCATCCACGCGATGACGGCCGCGCGATCTTCTTTCGGCCAGTCGGTGCCGAACAAATGACCTTTGACGGGCCCGGGGCCAACAGGGCTTCCCTGGTAGTCGGGGCTGACTCGGTCGGGTGAGAGCAGATCCTCGAGCGAAGGAATCGCGCCGTGGTGCAGGTAGGGCGCCGCGTCGCCGACGCGCACCAGGGATGGAGGTCGATATCGGCCCGTTCCTCGTGCCGCGCCATCGGCGAGCGCAGCGTCGGTGCCGACCTCTTCAGCCAAAACCAGTGCGCCTCCGTAGCCCGCATTCGAATGGCACTCGCTGCAGCCATGCTCGAACAGCTTTGCGCCCCACGCAGTGAGTGCGTTGGGAGTCTGGGGGTTGGCACTGGGCTGCAACGAATACAGAAACATCGCCAACGCCCACGCGAGCTCGCGGGGCGGCCGCACCCGCTCATGGTTCGAATGCAGCAACTGCGTTTCCTGCCGAATCGCGAGCGCAGTGGGACCGGTGTGCCGAATTCCACCCGCTTGCGTGAGCGCGGACTGGCTGCGAAGCGCCCACAAATCCGGAATCGCCACCGGGTCCTCGTCGACATCCTCGGTCACATCGGCGCGCCCCGGGCCCCAGGTCGCCATGCGGCGCGCGAGATCCGCCTCGACGGGCTCCTTCGTCTGCTGATGGTAGGTCAACCGAAGCTTTCCGTAATCGAAACGTCGGCGCGCGGGACCCGCCACCGCATTCCCGTCGCGAACGACCGCGTGACACAGCGCGCAACTGATTCCGATGCGGGTCTGCCCGTCGATGTCGGCGAACTGCACCAACCCGACGTACTCACCCGCCGAGGTCCGTTCGAGCCCAACCGCGTGTGCGAGCTCGGGGTGCTTGACCGCAAACTCTGCCAGCGGCTCGGCGCGCATCGGGTAGATGAAGAAGACTTCGCGCCCAAGTGCGAACCACTCGCGCGAGGTCTGCGGCTTCACGCCATTCCAAAGCGGAGCCAGCGCACGCTTGGGCGGCCCTAGCGCTGCCGACAGTTGGGCTGCTCGAGGGTTCCACTGGGGCAGCAGGTCCCAACCCCGCGTTTGCAACCCGTACGAGCCCAGGCGCTGCTGCGAGTAGCTGTTCTCGGGATTCTCGAGCGAAGCGACTAACGCCCGGCGACGAAACGCGGGGTCGGTGAGGTATTGCTCACGCTCGGCGGCGACCCAAGCTTCAGACCACGCCGCCGGCTTTGGCGTGCACCCGCACAACGAGAGCGCGGCGAGAGCGACTGTCGCCGCGCGGGTGCTCAGGTCGACACCTCAGGCTCACGGGTCGCTTCGACCTGAAGCGTACGGATCTCTTCATCGATCGCCACGTCCACTTCGACAATGTACTTCCGGTAACCAAGGCGAGCGTCGGTGTCGTAACTGAAGCTCGGCGCGGACAATTTATAGCTGGCCTTCAGTTCGCCGGACGCAGGGACAATCTGGTCCCAGGCCACATATTTCTCGTCGGCCCACTTCTGGGGCTCGCGCGCGGTGAGCGTCTGAAGAACCCTCTTCGTTTCCCCATCGAGCAGGCGAACGGCACGAATTTCAACCTTCGCTGCTCTCGTCGGCGAAGTCGGCGAAGAGGTGAACGCCAACTGCATGCTCGACTGGCGGCACAGAAAGCAGTTCGAGTCGGGGGCACACGCTCCAGCGACAAAGTCTGCTGACACTTTCGGTGCATTTGGGCAGTCGTTGGCGAGGGTAACCGACGCAAGCGACGCTCCAATGTGATTGAAGGTGCGAATCGAGGGGCCGCCACAACCAACTACGAAGAGAATGGTCAGAGCAGCGCAGAGAGTGTTTGGTTTCATATGCCAGGCTCAGCGCAAACCGTGGGCCAGAGCGAACCCATCGAAACCCCACCCGGCTTCGCGCCTTGGGCCCACGATATTCCCAAACTTTCCTCAGGAAATTTGAGAGTCAAGGAGATCACGGTGGAATGCGGGCAAGCCGGCACAGAGCCAAGTCAGAGCCGAAGGGCCCGACTCTCGGTTGACGAACGACAATGACTGTAGGGCCAAAGCTGACACGCACTTCGGGTGAAGACGGTGAACTGTGGCAATGAGCTGGCTAGCCTTGCGACCATGAGCCTGACGACGAACTTAAGTCCTGCCCTTGGGTCACGCCTGACGCTCCCCCTGGCGGTGACG
>JANOHG010001054.1:0-4087 GCA_031406375.1 Archangiaceae bacterium
ATTCGCGCCACCTTCTTCACCGCTTCTTCGGTGCGCAGGCAGGTCTCGACCAAGGCGGGAAGCTCGGTCAGGTGGGTCAGGTGTTCTTGCGCCTGTTCGACTGAAAGCTTGCCGTTGAGCCGACCGAGCTTGAGGCCCAGCAGGTACAGCACGACCAGTTGGGTGGTGAACGCTTTGGTGGATGCAACGCCAATCTCGGGTCCAGCGTTGGTCAACACCGTGAACTCGGCCTCGCGGGTCATCGCGCTGCCAATCACATTGCAGATTGTCATCGACCGCGCCCCGCGCGCCTTGGCTTCCTTCAAAGCCGCCAGCGTATCCAGCGTCTCGCCCGACTGTGAAATCGCGATTGCCAGGTGAGTTTTCTCGACAATGGGGTCCCGGTACCGGAACTCACTGGCCAGTTCGACCTCGACTGGAATCCTGGCCAGCGATTCGATCATCCACTTGCCCGCCATGCCCGAGTGGTAGCTGGTGCCGCAGGCGAGAATGGTGATCTTGGTCAACCCGCGCACCTGCTCGGCGGTGAGTGTCCACCCTTCGAAGTGCACATCACCTTCGGTGCGAAGAATCCGGCCGCGCAAGGTGTCGGCGAGCGCGCGCGGCTGCTCGTGAATTTCCTTGTGCATGAAGTGCTTGTGGCCGCCCTTCTCTGCCATCGTTGGCGTCCAATCGATTTGCTTCACCGGGCGGTTGACGCTTTTTCCCGAATGATCGAACTGGGCGATGCCTGTGGCTGAGAGCACCGCGAGGTCTCCGTCTTCCATGAAGACAACGTCGCGGGTGTGCTCGAGCAGCGCCGGAATGTCAGACGCGACGAAGCTCTGGCCCTTTGAAATACCAAGCACCATCGGCTGCGAATCCTTCGTGGCGACGATTCGACTGGGGTCCTTTTCGGCGAGCACCACCAGCGCGTAGGTGCCCTTCACTTTCGCGATTGCCGCGCGCACTGCTTCGACAAGCCCAGTGCCGTTGCTCATCTCGGCAGAAATCAGATGCGCGAACACTTCGGAATCGGTCTCGGAAGCAAAGACGTGCCCCGCTTTCCTCAGCTCGGACTTGAGCGCGAGGTGGTTCTCGATGATTCCGTTGTGCACCACCGACACACCGCCAAACGAATGCGGGTGAGCGTTCTCATCGCTGGGTCGGCCGTGCGTCGCCCAACGAGTGTGGCCGATGCCGGTCGTGCCCGCCAGGGGCTCGAGCTTCACCTTGCCTTCGAGGTTGCGCAGCTTTCCTGTCGCGCGCAGCACTTGAATCTTTCCAGCTGCGTCGAGCACCGCGAGGCCCGCAGAGTCATATCCCCGGTACTCGAGGCGCTTGAGCCCTGCGACGAGAATGGGCGCCGACTGCTTGTCCCCGACGTAGCCAACGATTCCGCACATGTGAAAACTCCTGGGCCGCCTCGTGTGAGAACGCTGCTACTTCTTCTTCATACCGTCGAGCACCTTTCTGCGGCGCTCGGTCCAATCTTCTTTGATGAGCTGCGGAGCGCGCGACAGCGTAAGCGACCCTGCCGGCACGTCTTCGGTCACCGTCGACCCCGCACCAACATAGACATCGTTTCCAAGCGTCACCGGCGCCACCAGCTGACTGTCGCTGCCCACGAAGACGCGATCTCCAATCGTGGTGAGGTTCTTGTTCACCCCATCGTAATTGCAGGTGATGGTTCCTGCTCCGATGTTACAGCCCTCACCAATCACTGCATCGCCGAGGTAGGTGAGATGGTTGGCTTTGCTGCCTTTGCCCATCTTCGTCTTCTTGGTCTCGACGAAATTTCCAAGATGAACACCGTCGCCGAGCTCGGTGCCCGGGCGCAGCCGCGCGAAGGGTCCAATGAACGAGTGGTTGCCCACCTGCGCGTCGTCGAGCACGGAGTACGGCTTGAGATCGACGCCATCGCCCACCACCGAGCGGGTAATCACGCACCCCTGCCCGACTTTCACGTCTCTTCCGATGCGGGTCCCGTCGCAAAGGCTGACATTAGGGCCAATCACGGTGTCTGGCCCGATGACGACTCCTTCATCGATGAATACGGTATCGGGCGACACCATCGCGACCCCTGCCGTGAGGTGTCCGTGGTTGATTCGCTGCTGAAGCAGCTTGCTAAGCGCCGCGAGCTGCACGTGATCATTGACGCCGGCAATCTCTTCCGGATTCGCCTCGACTACCGCCGTCTCGCGCGCCAGCGTGACGATATCGGTGAGGTAGAGTTCACCTTGAGCATTCTTGGGCGTCAGCGTCTGCACTGCGTCGAAGAGGAACTCTGCGTCTGCCAGGTAGATGCCCGCGTTGACCTCGCCGATGTTCCGCTGCGACTGCGAGGCGTCCTTGTGCTCGACAATCGACTTTAGCGTCCCTTCTTCACGCACCAGCCGGCCGTAGCCTGTCGGATCCGTAGGCCTGAAGCTCAGCAGTGCAAGCGGACCCGGACTCGCGCGGTACGCGTCGGCCAGCCGGGTGAGCGTCTGCGCGGTAATCAGCGGCACGTCTCCAGAAAGAATCAGCACCGCGCCGCGAAATTCCTTCAAGCCCGCTTTGGCGCACGCGACCGCGTGACCGGTGCCGTTTTGTTCCGCCTGAAGCGCGAACGACAGCCCTCGCAGTGGGAACGCTTGGGAAAGGACCTGCTTCACCTCATCCGACTGGTGCCCGACCACCACCACCACATTCGAGGCGCCGACTTCGAAGGCGCGCGAAATGGGGTACCAGCACATCGGCTTGCCAAGTAACGGGTGCAACACCTTCGCGCGGCTCGAGCGCATGCGCGTTCCCTTGCCCGCGCAGAGCACCACCGCCGCCAGAGAAGAGAAGTTCATGGGCGTGCGCGGTTTGCCCTGCGCTGCGCCCCAAAGTCAATCAAGTCAAGACGGCGTGGCGTGGCGTGGCGCACGCCGCGCCACGTAATCGAGGATGGTCTGGCGATCGGTTGGCGAGAGGTCAACGAAGCGAACGCCCATCCCCGAAGGACTGAAAAGGCCACCCTTCACTGTCCGCACCACCTTGCCGAGCACCGTGAATGCGCGCCGCAAACCAGGAAGTGTGACGCGCACGGTGACCATCGCTCCTTCGGCAAGCACGGCGCCGGTACGAAGAAAAACTCCTCCGCCTGAGATCTCGGTGCCTTCCGCCTGCGACGCCCGGTTCCACTCGAAGAACTTCACTGTGCCGCTCATCGGGGCCCGTGCAAACTCTCGAAGGTTCTCGCCGGTCATATGCCCAACGTCTCAGCAAGGCATACGCCAGGTGTTTTCTGGCGGTAAGAAACGCCATTTCTCAATTCTTACAGCTCGTTAGAAAGCGCGACGGCTGCATGTCAGCAAGGCAGGCCTGCCATTGTCGCCCTAGTGGCAAGTTCGCGGCGAACACTGTCGGGTGCCGGGCTCTCGCATCGCAACGGCGCCCAAATCTGAGATTACGTGCGTGGTGCCTTGGCGCGGCGGGCGTCTAGGGGGCGACCTCCCAGACTAAGCAAGCGATGGGCATCGATGGCGTCACCGGGCTCAAGGGGTGCCTCGGTTACCTGCTACCGATGATGGCGCACTGCCCGCGGGCGCCGAGCCGAACTTTCTGCGCTGCGCATACCGCTGAATTAGCGCGGTGTAAGTTGCCACCAGGTCGGGTAATAATCGAAATCCCGGTCTGTCTGTTTTATCGCAATCGACGTCTGTCTTAAAACAACGCGGGTGGTACTCGGCAACTCCATTCACAACAATTTATGCGTGCGCATCTACCGATGCACTTCAATGCGTTACGCGCGGCACAAAGACTGCAGTTGCACCGGTTCGTTGTTCTCTCCGTCCCCAGGTGCCCCTTGATTCGATCCTTCTCTCGCTTCTCGTTTCCATCTCACGTCTCACTTTGCGCGCCGCTCATCCTCTGCCTCGCGGTCACCACCGGCTGCTCTCTTGGGCCGGTTGAGGCCGACGATCCGCCCGACGAGTCTGCGGACCTCGCTGTCTCGGAAGAGGCGCTCGGCATCGGCTCGGATTGGAATCTGAACTTTGTCAAGAAGAACGGCTTCGCCAGCATGATGTTCTCGAAGTCCTGCGTCTCGAAGAAAAAGGGCGCGCCCACGATCACGACC
>JANOHG010000697.1:0-1235 GCA_031406375.1 Archangiaceae bacterium
TGACGTGCGCCGCGGGTGGAATCTTGTACCCGTCGTGGTTGCTGCGGTCGACATTTCCGAAGGCACGGTGGTCACCTTCGACATGATCTCGCAGCGACCCGTGCCTGAGCAGTTCGTCACATCCTCAGTGGTGAAGCCTGACTCGGCAAACTACGTCGTGAACCAGAAGGTGCTGGTAGCGGTTCAGGCAGGTGACCCGTTGCTGTGGAGCCAGTTCGAGACGACCAAAGTCGCCGAGCGACTGTCGACCAAAGTTCAGAAGAAGGCGCGGGCGATTACGCTCGACGCGAGCAAGTCGGTTGCAGTGGGTGGGTGGATTCGACCCAACGACCACATCGACATCATCGGGACCTTCAAGGACCCCCAGACCAATGAGAACGTCGCCGTCACTCTGCTTCAGAACGTGATCGTGCTGGCCACAGGTAAGATCACGGGAACCACGAACATCAACCTCATCCCTGAGGCGCAGCGCGAATATGGCAACGTCTCGCTGCTCGTGATTCCAGAAGAGGCCGAGATTCTCGTGCTTGCCCAAGAGCTTGGCGCGCTCACGATGTCCCTTCGAAACGAAGACGACGTTGACGTGATCGAAGAGCGAGGACGCGCGACCATCAGCACTCTCTTGTCGGGCGAACGCACCCGTGTTCTTCAGCAGAAGCGCTCGGCCATTATTCAGGTCATTCGCGGCGCTACTGGCACTGACGTCAAGGGAACCGCCGCCCCCGCGCCGTAGTCTGCCGTCAAGGAACGAACGCCATGCTTCCAGCAATCGTCCTCCTCCTGGTCACCGGCTCGGTCTTCTTCTTCAGCCTCGTCATTTTCGGGGTGATGTCGAAGGCATACGAGCAGTACCAAGAGCGGTACGTCGTGAAGTCGATGAACGACTTAAGCGACATGTTCTTGTTCATCGACCCGCGGCAGATGCTGGTCCTGAACCTCGCTTCGATGTTCTTGCTCGGCTTGTTCAGCTTCGTCGTCACCAACCCGCTGGTCGCAGTGGGCGCGACGATTTTCGGGTTCTTCCTTCCCATGCTCCTCGTCAAGCATTACCGCAAAGTTCGGATCAAGAAGTTCAACGTTCAGCTCGTTGACGCGCTCCAGGCGATGGCCAACGCCTTCACCACCGCCAGGCCAAGCAGACCTTCGACCAGCAGGCGGATCGTGATCGCAAACGCCGCGAACTTGGGCGCACCGCCGATCAGCAGCGTCACCGACGTCGGCGCGCCCTGGTAGAC
>JANOHG010000701.1:0-6848 GCA_031406375.1 Archangiaceae bacterium
TACTTCATGCAGAAGCTCTTCGCGGCCGCCCGATGGGAGGGCTCGGTGATGGTGCGGTAGCGAGCCAACGCGGCGCTTTGGTCTTTGTAGCCACAGCCGGCCTGGGTGCTGAGCATCGCGGCATATGACAACCCAACCAGCGAAAGCGGAAGCCGATTGGTGCGATCTGCAATGAGCATCGCTTCCTTGAACCGCTTCTCTTTCACCAACAGCTCGAGCTCGCGCAGCTGCGCCAGTTCATCGGCCCGAGGCATCGCGAACCGCCTCACCGAGGTGACCGCGGTGACCGCGCTCGCATCCACGCTTCCTGCATCGATGACTTCGAGAACAGGGACGGCCGCGAGCTCGGCGGGGCCTGCGTCTTGTGTCGCGGCCATTGAAAGAGAAGCGACCGGGATCGCAACCATCTGCGTCGGCCTCGACCAAAAGAATGCGCCGCCCACTGTCGCGAGGATCAAACCCGCCCCGAGCGCGAGCAACATCCGGCGATCGCGCGCCGCCGGTGGCGCGGCAGGCAAGCTGGCCTCACCCGAAGGGGCGGTCTTTCCCATCATCAACGAATCATTCGACGGGGTGCCAGGCGCCGCCACGCCCGAAGGCGTGTTCGGGTCTTCGGGTCGACGTGCGGGCGGCAGCGAAACACCGGTGAGTTCTAGGATGAACGCCGACACATCGGGGTAGCGCAGGCTGCGGTCCTTCAGCAGCGCGCGCTCGACTGCTTGGACGACGTTTGAGGGCAGGCCTTCTTTGATCGACGTCAGCGGTCGGTGCGGCTCGTACGCAATCCGAAAGACGAGCTGCGCTATGCTTTCACCTTCGAAGGCCGGAACGCCGGTCAACATTTCGTAGGCGATCGACCCCAGTGCGAAGACGTCGCTCTGCGGCCCGACCTGCCGGTTGTTCCCCATCGCCTGCTCGGGCGACATGTACGCAGGGGTGCCGACCAGCACTGCCTCTTGCGTCTGAATCGTGGTCGAGTCGACGACCTTCGAGATCCCGAAATCGAGCACCTTCACCACTTCTCCCATCGGCTCAGGAACGATGAAGATGTTGTCGGGCTTGAGATCTCGGTGAATCACCCCGTGCGCGTGCGCCGCCTGCAGCGCGCTTCCCACCTGCCGAAGGATACGCTGAACTTCGTCGACCGCCATCGGGTGACGCAGCCGCGACGCCAGGCTCTCACCCTGCAGAAACTCGAGCACGAGGTAGGGCGAACCATCGGGCAGGGTATTGAAGTCGTGCACCTCGACAATGTTGGGGTGGTTGATTCGCGTTGCCACTTCCGCTTCGCGGCGAAACCGGGTCAGCGCTTCGGGCGACAGCTGCTTCCCGTTGAGGGTCAGCACTTTGATCGCCACCTGCTTGCCTGGCAGCCGGCGGTGCTTCGCCAACCACACTTCGCCCATTCCACCGCGACCGATGAGCCGGGTGACCTCGTACGTGTCTGCCAACACGCTGCCGACGTCGAGTGATCCCACGGGTTATCGGCGCCTCATTCAAGCGACTCACTATAATGCTCGCATGAAACTGGCCACTTTGCTGTTCGCGGTATTGTCGGCCGCGCCTGCCGCCGAAGAACCGCTGAAGTTCGAAGACCCGGAGGTGAAGCCGAAAATGCGGGTCGTCACCGATGGCAAGGGTCACTACCTCGCGTTTGATCCGACTGCCTATCGCGCCCCGATTTTCTACGGCGACGCCAAGGTAATGTACTTGTTGCGTTCGTCCGGCGGGGGCAAGTCGGGTGACGCGTTCTATCAATCGCTGTGGGATCCACGCATCGACCGAGGCCTGAACGGCACCGCGACCTTCGAATGGAAAGAAGAGAACTACATCGTCCAATGCCCTCCGAAGAAGACTGCTCTTCAGATGCTTTCCATCGACGAAGGGAAAAAGATCCTCGACGCGGCCGAGCTGCGCCAATCGAAGTGGCTGCGGCGCGCTCACAAGCTGGCCCGTGACGACAAGGGCAGTTACTACTTTGTCGACTGCGCACGCGATGACAACGCGCGAGGCGCTGGATGCGCGCGCGATTGGCGCCTGTACTTGGGTCAGCGCGGGAAGATGAAGCTTCAGCAAATGACCAACATCGTTCACGACACCGAAGGTGAGATTTTCGCCACCAAGTCCGGAGAGCTGCGCCTGGTACTCACCGAAGACGAAAAGTCAGGCAACCTGGCTCCACGCAGAGACGTCGGGTTGAGGTGGATTACCGGCAAAGTCGTGAGCCCCCTGGTCAACGTGCCAGTCGAAATGAACGCGCGGCTGATTTACACCGAGCTGGGCATCTACGATCGCGAACGGCTTGGCACACCCTGCGATGACATGTAGCCGTTCACCAAGCCAGTCGTGCCGTGATTTGTCGTACCAGCTCTGCCCGAAATGCCCGGCACCTATGCAGTGCCGGCGCACCAGGGGCTGCAACGTTGGGTCGCAGCTGCTGCGGGGAATTTCCGACCGTGATAGAGATTCTGGATTGTCGTGGCGAATCCAGCCGCCAAACCTACGGTGTCTCCCGCTTCAGGTCCCGCACCGCCTGCGGCAGTGGAGCCGCCTGTTCTCGTTTCACCTCCCCAGAAGAAATTCAACGTGCTGTACGTCGTGCTTCCACTGATTCTGGTGGTGGCGGTTGGAATTGGTGTCGGTTGGGAAGTCTTTCGCGCGAACCTGGAAGCGGCCCAACAAAGCCGCGATCGCGAAGCCCGACTGGGAGTCGATGGCCCAATTGGAGCCCAAAAGGACCGCAGGTCGCGCGAGCTCAAGCCAATTGAAGTTCCTGTCCCTTTGCGTGCGGTTGCGCCCGACGACGACGAGCTGACCGGACTGGGAAAGCGAAAAAAGCCGCCTTTGCAGAAGGTCGTGAACCAGTCGCCCGTCGAGCGCACTTGGCGTTTGCTGAAGGCCGACTTCGACAAGCTCGAAGCGAAGAACGAGACCACCGCGCGCAAGTACCGGATTCGGATTCTGCGAATGGAAGACCGCAGGGCCAACACGCCTGAAGAGCTGTTCGTCAAGGAAGCAAGCGTGCTGCAAGAGGCGCTGAAGCTCGAACTCACCAAGCCCGAGAATCAGTGACCCGACTGAAGCTGGCGTCGGTGAATGCCGGTTACGGCGCGAAACCTGTCCTTCACGACGTTTCGCTGGCGGTTCGCGAAGGCCAACTGTGGGGGCTGTTGGGCCCCAACGGCGCCGGCAAGAGCACAGTGGTGAAGGTCGCGCTTGGGTTGATTCCTTCGACAGGAGGCGTCAGCGTCTGCGGTGACGACCCCCGCCAAACTTCCCGGGCAGCGCTGGCCAAGCGCGTGGCGTGGGTCCCTCAGACTCCGGCCGATGAAGGCGCCGCATTCACCGGGCTCGAGCTGGCGCTGATGGGAAGAGCCCCGCACCTCGGTGCGTGGGGTCTGCCTTCGGCCTTTGATGTCGGGCGCGCGCAGGTGGCGCTCGAGGAGCTTGGTGTCGCCCACCTGGCAAATCGTCCGTTGACGGAAGCGTCGGGGGGTGAACGAAGGCTGGTGTGGCTCGCGCGGGCGTTGGTGCAGGCGCCTGAACTGCTGTTGCTCGATGAGCCGACTGCGTTCCTCGATGTGCGGCATCAGGTGGCGGTGCTGCGACACGTTCGAACCCGCGTCGATGCGGGCTTGGCGGCGCTCGCGGTGCTTCATGACGTGAATCAAGCGGCGGCGTGGGCGACGCATACGATGTTGCTCAAACGAGGGCGCGTGCAAGCGTCCGGACCCACTGCGGAGGTGCTGACAAAAGACAGCCTTTCCGCGTTGTACGAGCTCGCGGTGGACTCGGTCGTCTTCAAGGGTCGAACGTTTTTCGTCGTCGCCGAGGCAGGACGGTGAAGCAGCCACTGCTTGCGGGTGGGTTGTCGCTTGCCGTGCACGCAGGGGTGCTGTTGCTGTTCCTTCAAGAGCCCGCTGCTTCGCGAGGGGTGATTTCCGCGCCGCGCGAGCAGCCGGTGCAGCTCGAAGTGATGCGGCTGACGGGCGTGGTGCCGGTGGCAAACCATGCGGTGACGGTGGCGACGCCGATTCGGCGGCATCGCTCGAAGGTGGTCTCACGACCCGGGGTGGCTGCTCCGATTCCAATGGTGAACGAGCAGCCCACGAGCGTTACGCTCGACCCATTCCTCGGCACGTCAGAAGCCAACAGCGACACGTCACCCGACACCCGCCGACCCGCGGGGTTCGAAGAAGTCGATTCGGCGGTGGTCGAGGTGGCAACCACTGAGCGGCTCGACCTCGCCGCGCTCTCTTTGCGACTTCAGCAGGTCGCGTTGGGATGCTACCCGGCGGCGGCGCGACGGTTTCGGCAAACGGGCGTGGCGCAGATTCGCTTCTGCGTCGATGCCGTCGGCCGCCTGCGCGAGTCGAAAGTCATTCACAGCACCGGCTCGGAAGTTCTCGATCGCGCGGCGAGTGATTGCGTGGTGCCCGGCGCGGCGCCTTTTGGCCCTGAGACGTTTAGCCGGTGCTTCACCGTCCCGGTGCAGTTCAACCTGTAGCGCTGAAGGTACGACGTGTGGGCTAGGGTGCGCGCCGATGAGTCTCCCCTTGATGGCGGCCAGCGTTCTTGTCGTGCTTTTCGTAGGTTACCGCTACTACGGCCGCTTCATCGCCCGACAGTACGCGCTCGATGATTCGCGGCAAACGCCCGCGGTGCGGGTGAACGACGGGGTCGACTTCGTGCCCACCCGACCCTTCTACCTGCTCGGTCAGCACTTCTCGGCGATTGCCGCTGCGGGGCCGATTGCCGGGCCGATTCTCGCAGCCCAACAGTTTGGCTGGCTGCCCGCCGTGCTGTGGATTTGCGTGGGCGTCGTCTTCATCGGCGCAGTGCACGACCTGTCGACGTTGATTGCATCGGTTCGACACGGTGGCGGGAGCATCGCGGAAGTCATTCGAGAGCAACTCGGCCAAAGAGCCGGCGTCACGATGATGGCTTTCATCTGGCTCGCGCTCGTCTACGTCATCGTCGCCTTTACCGATGTCACCGTGAGCACCTTCGTTGCGGGTGACCCCGACCTGGCTGGCCTGAAGTTCGAGTTCAATCAGGGCGGCGCGGTGGCGGTCGCAGCAACGCTCTACCTGTTGTTGGCAATCGTGATGGGCCTCGTTGAACGGTACCTCAAGCCAAAACTATGGCTACAGACGCTCATCTTCGTCCCGGCAACCATCGGCGTCGTCTGGGTCGGCACCCAACTGTCGACGTTGCTCATCTTCGGCCCCGTCACGTGGGCGGTGTTGATTCTCGCGTACTGCTTCGTCGCCTCGCTGGCTCCGGTGTGGCTGCTGCTTCAACCCCGCGGCTACCTCGGAGGGTTCGTTCTGTACCTGGCTCTGGCGATTGGAGTCATCGGCATCTTCTTTGGCGGCTTCGACGTTCAGTTGCCCGCGTTCAAGGGCTTCGACGTCGCAGGCTCCAACGGCATGCTTTTCCCTTTCCTCTTCGTCACCATCGCGTGTGGTGCCTGCAGTGGATTTCACGGCTTGGTTTGCAGCGGCACCACCAGCAAGCAGATTTCAAAAGAGTCGCACTGCCATCCGGTCGGCTACGGAGCAATGCTGATGGAAGGTTTCGTCGCGGTGATTGCGCTCGCGACGGTGATGATCGCCACCAACGCAGAGACGGTGGGCAAGCCTGCAGGTACCGTTTACGGAATCGGCATCGGTCGGTTCGTCGCTGTCTTGCTCGGGCCAGAGCACCTGCCGCTGGCGATCACCTTCGGCGCGATGGCTTTCTCGACCTTCGTCTTCGACACGCTCGATGTCTCGACGCGGCTGGGTCGCTACATCTTGCAGGAACTGTTTGGGCTCAAAGGAAAAATGGGCGCCATCCTTGGCACCTTGCTCACGGTTGGAGTTCCCCTGATGTTTTTGCTCGCGGCCGAGCCGGGCAGCTACAAGAAGTTTTGGGTGCTCTTTGGCACCAGCAATCAGTTGCTGGCTGCGCTGTCGTTGATGGGCATCACCGTCTGGCTCAAGCGCAGCAACAAACGCTATTGGTACACGCTGGTCCCAATGCTCTTCGTCTCGGTGATTACCTTCAGCTCGCTCGTGCTGCAGGTGCATCAGGCATTCTTCGGGTCGGGCAGTACCGCGATTCAGAAGGTGAATGGAGCGGTGGCTGCGGTGCTCTTCGTGCTCGCCGCGACCCTGATGACACAGGGCGCGCGGGTGCTGTTACAGAAGACTCGTGCCACCGTCGCTTTGACCGGTTGAAGACGCCTTGATTGCGGCCGCACCGCACCTCGAGAGTAAAGGTGCAATCACGGTGAGCCTCGTAGGTCGCGACCGTGCCGATACGACTCGTCCGCGAGGCTCACCGACCTTCAGCCCCCGAAGGGGCACACCTCCTCTTGGGCGGTCACACGCCCGCCTGCGCAAACAGCGTTGGGAATCTCATCGGTTTCGGTTGTCTAAGTACGAGTGGCTGGGTGGTTCGTTCAGGTTCACCTCGGGTTGTATGCACGCTTGGAAAGGACATCGGGTTGGGCTCGTTCAGCACCTTCGATAGAAGTTCGGCGTTCGACGCTCTTTTCAGCGGGTGGACCAGCTGAAAACTTTGAGAAACTTCTCGGCGTCACTCTTGCTCTCGCAAAGAAACCTCAGCGGGGCGCCGACGCGCTGCGGTGCCACCACGAACCACTCGTTGCCGACCTTCTGAATCTCTGCTGCGGTTTTCGTTCCCATACTGACTGCTTGAGCAAGCGGCGCACCAACGCGAAGACCGCGTGAAGTGGGGACAAAGAGCGGGTGTTTCGTGCTCTGAGGGTCAGCAACCACCTGCAGCCTATCGGGGCTGCTTGAGGCGCCCAATCTCAGCCAGCGCTTCGGCCAGCTGGC
>JANOHG010000715.1:0-5210 GCA_031406375.1 Archangiaceae bacterium
GCACAAGCGCGACAAGTCTCTGGTGCGAATTCGCATCGACTGGCTGCTTCACAACGTCTACCAGATGCCAGCGCAGGTGCATGCCCCGGTGGAGACGAGTGTGAAGATAATCTCGCGCATCTACAACTCTGAGAAGCGCAAGCCGCAGGACGGACGGATCAAGATCGATCGCGAGGGCAGGGAAGTCGAGCTGCGGGTGTCGACGCTGCCGACTGCGTTCGGCGAGAAGGTGGTGCTGCGCATCTTCGACCCCGAGGCGCTGGTCACTGATCTCACCGCGCTGGGCTTCGACCCACTCGAGCGGCAGATCTTCGAAGGGTGGATTGCACAACCCCACGGTCTGATCCTGGTGACGGGCCCTACCGGCAGCGGCAAGACGACGACGCTCTACTCGGCGCTCAAGGCGTTGGCAGGCCCCGATGTCAACGTCACCACCATCGAGGATCCGATCGAAATGGTGTGGGACGCCTTCAATCAGGTGCAGGTGCAGCCGAAGCTAGGACTCGACTTCGCGGGCGCTCTGCGCCACATCCTTCGGCAGGATCCCGACATCATCATGGTCGGCGAGATTCGCGATCCTGAGACCGCAGACAACGCGATCCAGTCGGCGCTCACCGGGCACCTGGTGCTGTCGACGTTGCACACCAACGACTCGGTGGGCGCAGTCGGGCGGCTGATCGATTTGAAGGTGCCTCCATTTCTGCTCGCCTCGAGCTTGCTCGGCGTGATGGCTCAAAGACTGATGCGGAAGATCTGTAGTCACTGCTCGGTTCCGCAGATGCTCGCTCGGGAAGAGATCGAGGCGCTGCAGGTTCCGGTGCCGCTGCTCGAAGGAGGGTTGCAGACGGCGCGCGGCAAGGGGTGTGTGAAGTGCCGTGGCACCGGGTACCTGGGCCGCACCGGAATCTTCGAGCTGTTCTCCGCCACCGCGGAGGTGCGGCAGTTGGTGAGCGCAGGTAGCAGCGCAGCCGAACTCACCGCGGCGGCCCGACGGGCGGGGCTTCGTTCGCTGCGCGAAGCGGCAGTGTTGAAGCTCGCGCAGGGCTTGACGTCCTTCGAAGAGGTCTTGCGAATGACCTCGACCGCGCAGTGGTAGGGTGAAGCCAAATGGTGGCTGGCCGGGCCGTTGCGATTTCACTGTGCTTCACCCTCGCTGTCGCGCATGCGCAGGCTCCCGACAGCGAGCCCACGGTGGTTGCCCAAAAGCCTGCGGTCGCTGCTGTGGGTATGGCCCTCGCCGTCGATCGGTTCGTCGTCCGGAACTTCGAAGCGAACAGGGACGCCAGCGATCAGGCGCCTGGAATGACGATGGTGCTGGCGGCGCGAATGGTCGAAGCGAAGCTGAAAGTGGTGTCGGAAGACGACATTCAAAAGGCGATTGGTTTGGGTCGGCAGCGCGAGTTGCTCGGCTGCGCTGATGAGGCCGCGTGCGCGACCGAATTGGCGGACGCGATGGGCGCGCGTTACGTCGTCAGTGGGCGCGTCGATCGCTTCAGTGAACGGTTTCTCGTCGGCGCGACCGTCTGGGATCAGCATCGCACCGAAGTGAAAGTGAAGGCGCAACGCGAAGTCTCAGACGTCGGTCTGCTTCCTCAAGCGATGCAGGAAATCGCAGATGAGCTGCTGGCTCCGTTCGGGGTTCCGCCGAAGGTCGACGTGAAGTTAATTGATCGCGTCGATTCCCTAGGGTTCAACCTCGGCCTCAAGATTGGGACGACGCTGTTGACCAGCCTCTTTCGCCTCGCTCCGGTGGGCGAGATTGAGCTTGGCTTTCGCATCTCGCACTCTTGGCTTGTGATCCTGCAAATCGGGTTTGGAATCGCTTTCGATCAGACGACGCAGACGAATGTCGGGTTGACGCCAGGGCTGCTCGGGCTTCGGTACCACTTTCGATCTGACAAGAAGCTTCAGCCCACGGTCGGCGGAGGGGTGGGGGTAATTACTACCCTGGCTGCAGCCCAAGGGAAGGCGCGGCTCAGCATGCTGCTCAACCTAGGGGTGCTCTATTTGATTACGCAGCATGTGAGCGCCTCAGCCGAGGCCACGATGGACATTCTGGGGTTGGCCTACGGCGTCGCCGAAAAGACCAGCGCGCTCAGCGGCATCAACTTCGGGTTGTCGCTGGGCATCAACTACCGCTTCTAAGTGTCACTCGATGGCAATTCCATGCGCCTGACATTCGCGATGGTTGGGCTGCTCGGCCTTTGCGGTTGTCCCGCGAAGGATGACCTCACCCCCAGGCCGAAGGAGCAGGCCGATGGGTTCTACCTTGCCGGCACAGTCTCCTACATGAACGGTGAGTTTGCGCAGGCCCACCACAACTACGCCGAGGTGAAACGGCTCAACCCCAGCGATCCCCGCTTGCCGGCGGCTGAAGGCGAGGTCTACCTGGCCGAAGCGAAGCTCGATGAAGCGCTGAAGTGCTTCGAAGCGGCGGTGAAGTTGGACCCCAAACGCGCGACCTCATGGAGCCGCATCGGCTTCATTCATTCGCTCAAGGGGCTGCCTGCTCAGGCGAAGGAGGCGCTGACCAAAGCGCTCGAGCTCAACCCCCGCGACTTCAACGCCCTCGAGTCGGTGGCCGAGATGGATTTGAAAGAGCAGAACCTGGACGCGGCGGTGAAGCACTTTCTCGCAGCCTCGAACGCCGCGCCACAGCTCGCGCGTGGAGCGCTGGTGATGCGGGCGGTGGAAGAGCTGACCAAGGCCGGGCGGGAATCCGAGGCGTTAAAGCTGCTCGAAGAAGCGGTGCAGAACGGCGTTACCTCGCCCGACATTTTCAGCGAGCTGGGCGATCGGCTGATCGCCGCCGCACGCTTGCCCGATGCGGTGCTCGCGTACACCGAGGCTGCAAAGGCGAACCCGACGGATCCAGCGCTGTGGGAACTGGTGGGCGAATTGCAGATGAAGCTCGACAAGCCTGGGGACGCTGAAGCTTCCTTTCGTGAATCGCTGCGGGTCAAGGATCGCGGCGTCGTCCACGCGTCGCTCGCGCGGTTGTGCCAAGCGCGAAAGGACACTGCGTGCGCGAAGATTGAGCTCGATCAGGCGCTCTCGAAAGCGTCAGGACAAGAGCCGCGCGAGCTGATCGACATCGCAGATCTGCTCGCGTCTGTCGGACGAAAAGCCGATGCCTTCATGCTGCTCAAGGGCCTGGCAGACGAAGAAGAGTCTGCGGGCGATACAGGACTGCAACTGAAGCTCGCGAAGCTCGCCAAGGCGGTCGGCGACAAGGCGGTCGTGAAGCTCGCGTGCGACCGCGCGATGGCGTCGGATGCGAGTGTGAAGAAGTGCCCGTGAGAGCTACAGCCGCCCGCCGATCATCTTTCGGTACACACCGACGACCTGACCTAAAATCTGGGTCTGCTTGAAGTCGGACTTGTGGACGTAGATCGGTTCCATGTCTTTGTTCGCTGGCTGAAACCGGATCCGATCGCCTTCGGGGTAGTAGCGCTTCACCGTGGCTTCGTCTTCGATGAGCGCAACGACGATTTCGCCGGGCGCCGCCGACGCGGTCTTTCGCACGAAGAGGTAGTCGCCATCGAAAATCCCGTCTTCGATCATCGAATGCCCCTTCACCCGCAGCGCGAAGACTTCCTTGCCGCTGCCGCCAAGCAGAAAGCTGTCGATTCGCACCGAGTCTTCGATGTTCTGCGTGGCGAGCAGGGGCGCTCCGGCAGCAACCCGCCCCAAGACCGGTACGTCGATCATCCCTGATTCGCGTTTGTGGGTGCCGATTCCGAGCACCATCCGCGCGCGTTTGGTCGGTACGAGGCTTCGGCTCTGCTGCTCGCCGCGGGTGAGGTAACCCTTGCGTTCGAGTGCCTTGAGGTGATCGTTGACACCATTGGTCGACTTGATGTCCATTTCTTCGCCGATCTCTCGAATCGTCGGAGGAAACCCGCGATCCTCAGACTCGCGAACGATGAACTGCAGGATTACCTTCTGCCGGTCGGTCAACTCATCCACGGGGAGCCTCATTGGGGGGTGCAAGGGCGTTCAGTATGGTCCCTGAACAAGCGGGTAGTGTCAATTTTCTGGCCCAGCGTCTTCGAATCGACCTGATATTTGCCGTGCGACCCAGTGCGTGGTGGTTTGGTACCTGAAGAGTTATGCGGCGATGGTCCCAGGGGCGGTTGGTGTTCACGGCGCTGATCTGCGTGGCCCTCGTCTCATGCAACGGCCACACGGTGAAAGATGGCTACTTCACCAAGGGTTGGCTGCGATACCGGGTGGCCACGCCTGATCTGGCCGAATGGAAGCAGGTGACGTTCGCCGACAATGACCTCGCGTGGGTGAACCGCAAGAGCGCGCACGTGCTGTCGATGAACGCCACCTGCGAAGCGCATGGCGACCCGGCGCTTGACGTCCTCACCACCCATTTGCTGTTCGGCTTCACCGAGCGTTCTTTGTCAAAGCGGGTGAACAAGATGATCGACGGGCGAGAGGCGCTGCTGTCGAGCTACCAGGCGCGGCTCGACGGCGTGAGCGTCGAAATCGAAGTGGCGGTGCTGAAGAAGAACGACTGCGTGCACGACTTTGTCTACGTCTCGCCCGCCGGCCGCCTTCAGGAATACCGGGAAGTGTTCGACGGGCTGTTGGCGGCATTCGCGGCGGAAAAGACGTGAACGTTGAGCAGCCTCCAGAGCATCCGGCCGAACCGCCCAGCGAGGCGACCCAGGTCCACCGGCTGCAACCCGAGTTCGGCGACATGGTGCAGCAGGAGCTCGAGTCGCTGCTGCCTTTCACGGCGCGGGTGAGGCACTTCTTCGAGCAGTTGGGCGGCATGGTGGTGATGTCGACCCGCGCGCTCACCCGATCGCTGCAGCGGCCGTGGGGCGCAGGAGACTTGGCGTATCAGATGGTCGCGCTCGGACAGCGGTCGCTGTCGATTGCCACCTTGGTAGCGGTGTTCGCCGGCTTGGTGATCTCATTGCAGTTCGCCTACTTCCTTGCCCGCTTCGGGGTGCAGCACACCGTCGGCAAGGTGGTGGTGCTGACGCTCTTTCGCGAGCTGGGTCCGGTGTTGACCGCGCTGACTGTCGGCGCGCGCATCGGCTCGGGCATCACCGCCGAGTTGGGCTCGATGAAAGTCACCGAGCAGATCGACGCGATCGCAGCGCTCGGCGCCGACCCGATCAAGAAGCTGGTGGCGCCACGGTTGATCGCCTGCACCATCGTGCTGCCAGTGCTCACGGCGATGGCCGATG
>JANOHG010000882.1:0-20858 GCA_031406375.1 Archangiaceae bacterium
AACTTCACGTGGATGTCTGGCCTGCTCCAACCCTGCGAATTTCGATCCCCGCCAGTTCATGCTTCGAGCGGCCGCAAGAACTCTGGTGCCCCACAATGATGTGGCGGACGAAGGCGTAGTCGAACTCCCGACCGCGCAACGACGCCATCGCCACGATGTGCTGCTTCTGGACGGCATCCGGCTCACTGGGAAGTTTCACCCCCAACCGGCCAGCCACCAGCGCGAGGTGCCGAATTGCCCGCTGATGATCGTCGACCAACCGCTTGCCGAACTGCTTCACCGCATCGCTCTGGCCGTTCGTTCTCGCCAGTCTGCCAATTTCTGCTTCGGTCATGCCCGTTTGGGCGGCGTCGGTCATGAATTGAAGGTCTTGACCAATGACTTGCGACCGAAGATCCACTCCGACTTGCGACCGGGAGCCCAATCGCTCCCCAAGCTCTGGGTCCGAGGGCAACAAGTGCAACGGCGTCAGCACCGGCTCTGAAAGGGGCTCCTGGCCCGTCGGAGTACGGAAGGGATTGGATGGCGTTGCTCCGCGAGAAATTGGTGGTGTGGATTGCTGGGCTGATGCGGCCAGGCTCAACAGGAGGGCGGACACCGCGATTTCGGATTTCATTGTCTGCTCCTTGGTTGGCATTCAAAGCGTGCATCCGCCGAGCCCCACCGATGCCGAGTGTCGGCGCCCGCTTGAAGCAGACTGGATCCCACCAGGGTGTGTCATTCCTCCCCGATGAGGCGAGAGCGGCGCGGTCCATGACCTGCTGCAGATCGTCGGAGTCAGTCGGGGCGCTGCCCGCCCCTGCGTCGACGGCGGAACCCGCGCCTGGGTGGATGGCAGTTCCTAACTGGATGACTGTGAAGGCGAGGACGATCCCCGGGCTGATGATGGATGAGCGACCCTGGCCTGGCCAAAACGGAGATCACCGTGCGCGAAGACGGCGGCGATGGGTACTTTCGCCGGCGCGCTGAAATCAATTAATGACCGACGTGCAGGTGCAGCTGCCGGTCGCGCCGCAATTGTTTCCAATCGCGTCGAGGCAAAAGGTCCCCGCGCAGCACGGCTGTGTTGTCGAGCACGACTGGCCTGCCGCGGCGCAGGTGGCTGTCTGGCAAGTACCTGTGCTTGAGCCGCTGGGCTTGTTGCATGCCAATCCTGAACAGCAATCAGCAGAAGCAGTGCAGCTTTGACCCTGTGGAGAACAAAGCTGTGCCGGTTGGCAACTGTTCGGCCCGCCATCGGTCGAGCCGCAGATGCCAGCGCAGCATTCGTTCGAGGCCGCGCAGGTCGTTCCATTCGCCTTGCACGTGCCTGCGTCCAAAGAAGTGCCACCATCCGAAGTGAGAATGACAGGCAACCGACAGGCAAACCCGCTGCTCGCCGCGGCGCATATCGTGCCTGCGCAACAGTTTGTGCCTGGTCCACCGTCGGCAGCGGCGCATCCCGAGCCGAGCGAGGTGCAGGTCTGGGAACCAGCGCACGTCAAGCCGACTCCCCCATCGGCGTTAGGCAAACAAGGCGCTCCGCCACAGCATTGATCTTTGAACTGGCAAGATTGCCCCGCAGTGATGCAGCACGGAGCAACGCCAGTGTAGCCGGTCGGGCAGTTGCCGCTCTCGCCCCCAAAGCAACGGGGGATTCCGGAAGTGTCGAGCTTGCACACGTCTTTCAGTCCATCACAGCAGTTCTGTGCAGCGCTCACGCTTCCGCCGTCGCGGAGCACCGGGGCTCCGCAGATGTTTCCCAGGCCGTTGCACGCGGTGCCGTTGTCGCAGCGGCTCGTGCTTGGATCGCACGTGACCCCGCCCCCAGCTGGAGCCCCGCCACAGCAGCTCACCGTCGAGAGGCAGGAATTGCCGGTCAGTCTGCACCCTGTCGCCGGAGCGCATACCGTTGCTCCCGCACCGAGATCCACGCAGGTGCGTGAGCAGCACTTGCCGCCGCTGTCGCAGGGATTTCCGTCTTGAGTACAGCCGCCACCACCGCCACCGGTCAGCAGCAGGCAGAAGCCCGACCCACCATCGCGAACCGAGCAGACCAGACCACAACAGTCGGAGTTCTTGCCGCAGAGATCTCCATTCGCCTGGCAGGAATAGGCTGGAGCGCAGAAGCCGCTCTTGCAATTGGTCGAGCAGCAGTTGGCACCTGTCGTACACGCCTGGCCGCTGGCCATACATCCCGAGCCGCCGACGATGGCGGCGCAGCTGGTTCCCGAGCAATTCCGGGTGCAGCATTCGGCGCCTCCCGCGCAGGTTGCGCCGACGTCTTTGCACTGGCTCGAAGAGCAGCTGCCGCCGGTGCAGAGATTGGTGCAGCATTCGGTCGACGCGCCACAGCTGGTCCCCGAAGCCTTGCAGAAACTCTGCTGAGTGCAGATGCCGCTGGCGTTGCAGAAGGCTGAGCAGCACTCTCCACCGGCCGCGCACAGCTGCCCAACGACCTTACAGCCGCCGTCGTTGAACCCCGCCGAGCCACCGGTACCACCTGCTGCGCCACCTCCGGTTCCGGTGGCGCCTCCCGCCCCACCTCCTGCAGCTCCGCCCGTTCCTGCCCCAGTGCCTCCACCCATGCCGCCATCCGAGTTGAGAGGTCCGCTGCAGTTGCAGCCCACAGACAGAAGGGCCAACAAGACAGTGCCACTGGAGATTCGGATGCGCGTCATTGGAATTTCCCCACGAGCTTCGATTCGTTGCAAATCTTCACCGCAATCACCACGCCAGGCCACCGCATCGATGGGCCGACCGTTGGTGTATTCACAGCCGGCTTAAGGCTACGCCGCGTTTGGTCGCTTCGATAATTTCCTATCGTGCGCACTGAATTTCTTCAAACCTACTTTCCGCGATGACGGACGCGCCGAATGAACGCGATTAGCGCAGCAGCTGCCGCAACTCGAGCGCTTGGGGCGAATCAGCGAACGCGTTCGCTGCGAGTTCGAGCACCCTGCGCCGTTCGGGCCCCCGCTTCTCTTCCTCCAACGCACGCGCGAGGTCGAGCACCCCTGCCAGTCCGTTGCTCTCGCTGGTGAGAAAAGTGAACCGGTAGGCTTGGCCCGGCGAGGAGCCTTCCCCCGCCTGAATTCGCACCACCCGTCGTCCCGCGGCGGCCAAGAGCACGATGAGCTCGGGTTTACCGTCGAGAATCTGAGCGCGGGGTGGGGCGACGGCCTTCGCGGTCGGCGTCGTTGCCGAGGTCTTCTTCGCAATCCACGTCTCGAGTGCAATTCCGTCAATGACCAGCAGCTTGCCGATCGCTGGGGGCACCACCAACACCGCCACTTTGTCGCTTTCGCTCGAGACGCCGACCCGAAAACAGTCGACGCCCGACAACGGAACGACTGCGCGATCTGGGTAGTCGACTTGGGCACCGGTGAAGCCGGTCAGGCTGCGGGTGAGGGGGCAATCCTGGGCGGTCGACAGCGAGTCGTTGGGCTCTTGCTCGAACGGGCCTCCGGTCATCGGCTCGACCTTTAGCGCGTACGGAACCAACGACTTCTCGCGCGGAGGCCGGTTGGGTTCGGTGAAGAACGGGCCTTCTTCCACGCGAAGGTACAGCGGGCCCGCGCGAAGTTCGACTGCATCGAGTCGTTCGTCCTGCCCCGTTCCCATGTCGTCGACCATCACCACCGAGTCGAGGTGGTTGGCGTTGTTGGGCTGCAGCAGCTCGAAGTAGAGGTTCAAGTCGGAAACGGCACTGAGGGTGACCCGCGCTGGCCCCTGCGGAACGTCGACGACGTAGAGATCGCGATCATTCTTCTGCCCTTCAGCGACCGCGTTGATGGCTCCCTTTACCTCGGTGTTGAGGCTGAAGCGGGTCGCGTGGCTGGGCTCGTTGTTCGGTTCGACCTCGACCAAGAGGTCTCCGGTCGGCTTCTGGCCCGACCGGAACCACGCCCAGGCTCCCAGCGCGACGGCGGTCATCAGCAGCGTCGCAGCCAACGGAGCCAGCCAGCGCTGCGCCCTGAGATTGCGTTCGAAGTGGTCGAAGTCTGCGCGGTTGGCCATCTTGCCCGTCACTTCTTCGGGCAGCGGCGTGAAGTCGTTGGGCAGCGACCCCATTTCTCGGCGCACCTTCTCGAGCGCGACGCGCATCTGTTCGGCGTTGGCGAAGCGTTCGTCTGGGTCTTTGCACAGTGACTTGCGCAGCACTGCTTCGAAGCCAACGCTCACTACCTTGTCAGGCGCGATGTCGGCCACCCGCGGAGCGACGGTCGTCATGTGCATCGTCACCACCTCCATCGGCGAACGGCCAACGAAGACGCAACGGCCGGTGACGAGCTCGAACATGACCGCACCCAACGAGTACAGGTCGGTGCGGGCGTCAAGCGAGTCTCCGGTTCCCTGTTCCGGAGACATGTACGAGGGGGTTCCGACGAACTCCTGAATTCCGGTGGTGCCGGTACCAGCGATGCTCTTGCGGCCTTCGGCCTCGAGCAGCTTGGCGATTCCGAAATCGAGCAGCTTCACCTGGTCATCGGACCCCTTGCGTCGCACCAGCATGATGTTCGCGGGCTTGAGGTCACGGTGAACGATGCCCAACCCGTGCGCTTCTTCGAGTGAGCCAAGCACCTGAATCGCCACGCCGATCGCCTTCTCTTCCGACAGCGCACCCCGCGCCCGCAGGTGCCATGAGAGGTCTCGACCTGGCAGGTACTCCATTGCGATGTAGAGCCCTCCGTCTTGCAGTTCGCCGGTGTCGAAGACCTGCACCGTATTGGGATGCGAGAGCTTCGCCACCAGCCGCGCCTCCTGGGTGAACCGGGCTTTGAGCCCTTTGTCGAGGGCCGAGTCGGGCCGAAGAATCTTCAACGCCAGAATCTTTCCCATTCGCACGTGCTCGACTTTGTAGACCGCGCCCATGCCACCTTCGCCGAGCTTCTCGAGAATCTTGTAGCGGTCGTCGATCAACGTTCCCGACAGGTGGCCCGACAACGTGTTGGCCGTGGGCGACAGGCCGCGCAAATCTGCGCCGCAGGCCGGGCAGAAGTTGGGCTCAGTGTCGATGCGCTTCGCGCATTGGGGACACATCAAAGCGTCACCCGCGCGACGGGGACTGGGAACCGCATCGGCCTGGGTCGTCAAAGGCAAGCGCGTGGACGGTAGCGCACTGGGTTGCTAAGGGAACAACTCACATGATCGTTTCGATCATCATTCCCGTCTTTGACGAGCTCGCCACGCTCGAAGAGCTCCTTCGGCGTGTCGTCGCGGTTGATTTTCCAAAAGAGTTGGTGGTGATTGACGACTGCAGCAAAGACGGTTCGCGCGAGGTGTTGCAGCGACTCGAGCGTGAAGGCCTGAAGGGTCTCGCCCGAGCGACACCTCGGAACCTCAACACCCTCAAGGTCCTGCTCCAGTCGAAAAACAGCGGAAAGGGTGCGGCCATCAGGCGCGGCTTCGAAGCGTCGACGGGGAGCATCGTCATCATTCAAGACGCTGACCTCGAGTACGACCCGAACGACATCCTCAAAGTGATTCAGCCGATTCGAGACGGCGTCGCCGACGTCGTCTTCGGCAGCCGTTTCATCGGCGACACTCGCCGGGTGCTCTACTTCTGGCACGCGGTGATGAATTCGGGGCTGACGTTGCTCTCGAACATGACCTCGGGCTTGAACCTCACCGACATGGAAACTTGCTACAAAGCGTTTCGTCGTGAGGTCCTACAGACGCTGACACTCGAAGAAGAACGCTTTGGAATCGAGCCCGAGCTGACGGCGAAAATCGGCCGCGCGAACGTTCGCGTCTACGAAGTGCCGATCAACTACTTCGGCCGCACCTACGAAGAAGGAAAGAAGATCGGCTGGAAAGACGGCGTCCGCGCCCTCTATGCCATCGGCAAGTACGGCGTGTGGCGTCGTTTCCGCGCGCCGTAAAGCGACGGCACAGACGCGAACGGGTGGAGCAACGCGGCTCCAATGGATTGCGATTGTCCACTCCAAATCGACCGAATTCTTCGCCAACCGCTTGAAAGCGCGGCGCTGTGTCCTTGGCGCACATCTTGATCACAGTTGTTGTCATGCGAATCCTGGCACTAATGATTGCGATGGTTTCGATGGCTGCGGTGGCGCAGGACAAGCGGGTCAACATGCCTGTCGGGTACCGCACCACCGTGCGCATGCCGGCCAATGTGACGAAGGTTGAGCTGTCGGACCCCAAGGTCGTCGATGTGGTCAGCAACGGACGCAAGCTGATTTTCACCGGCCAAAGCCAGGGGAGTACGACGGCGATTGTGTACGTGAAGGAGGGCCGCAAACAGACTACTCACCGGCTGGCTGTTTACGTCGCGTCCGACAGATACGCGCTGCCCTACTGAGCGCGCCGCGAGTCGAACGCACTTGGGTTGACTGGGCATTGTGACCCGTTCCTCGAGGTGGCGTTTCATCTCGAGGCAGGCGTGGGGTAGAAGTTCCTTTGAGGTCGTCGATCTGAAGTACACACGACCGCGATGCGTTCTCGCACCCTTTCGCACCTACCCGGTCGCTGCCCGCGCTGCTGGATCCGCCACGAGTTCTGTCTGTGCTCCGAAATCCCGAGCATTCCAACCCGCACCCAGGTGGTCATCGTCCGGCACGCGCGCGAAGCAGACAAGTCGACGGGCACCGCCCGCATCGCCGGCCTCGCTTTACCTAACAGCGCGTTGATCGGGTTCGGGGAGGAATCGGCCCCGGTGGATGACGAAGTCAAACCGTTCGCCGCCGGCGGCTGGCTGCTGTTTCCGGCCGACGACGACGCTGCTGCTGCGCCATCGTCGCCGCCTCCTCAGCGTTTGATTGTGATTGATGGCACCTGGCGTCAGACGCGACGAATGCTCAAGAAGCTTCCGTCACTGGCGAAGGTGCCGCGAATGGCGTTGCCACCGAAGGATGCTGCGCCCCTTCGATTGCGCGAGTCGACGTCTCCCGACAATCGATCGACGCTCGAGGCGATTGCGGATGCGCTGACGCTGATTGAGGGCGATCATGTCGGTGCGCCACTGCACCGACTTCACGCGTTGATGGTCGAACGGGTGTTTCGCGCCCGAGGTGTTTGGGAGCTCAAAGCGCCAGGCCAGTGACAGGCTGGAAGATGCGCTGAATTCCGACGGTCACTATTGCTGGGTAAGACAGCTGCCCGCCGCGGTGATCTGCGCTGACGATGATGTGTTGGTAGACCGGCACCTTCACGCCGAGCGTCAGCATGAAGGTGCCAAGGGGGTAAGCGAGCGAAGCGCCAACCAGAAAATCCGTTCGCCCGAGGTTTCCGTCTTGCTCGATGCGCCCAGCCCATCGCTCGGGCTGCTCGTTGCTGAGGTCGACCCCAAGCGCGCCGCGCAGCTCTCCGACGACTCTTCCATCACCCGCCACGCCCCCCGCGAAGCGATGCCCGGCGCGAAACCCCTTCGCGTTCTCGTACAACGTCAGCTGCGTCTGGCCGTAGCCGCGCAGCTGGAATCTGCCCAACGGGTATGCGAGCTCGATACCGCCCTTGGGGTTGAACGTGCCCGAGCCGAACTGCAGGTGTTGATGCTCGAGCCCTTTGCGGCCGAGGGCGAACGGATTCTCTTCGGTTTTGCCAAGCGGCAGAGTGAGCCCCAGTCGGCCGCCGACAACCACGCCGCCGAGCTTCCAGACGGCTCTGACGCTCACTGAAGGGTCTGCCAGTCCGGCCAGCGTCTCGTTGCGGTGGTGAATGTTGACGTAATCGGGGTCGAACTCCGTTCCGTCTAGACGCCGGTACTTGACCGTCGTCGCGCTGAGCCGAATGGGCGCCTGCAGCTCGAGGCTAAAGGTGTCGCCCAGGCCGAGCTCGAACGTCGGTCGCAGCTCGCCCACGTAGAACATCTGATCGTGGACTTGGGGTGGTTCGTCGCGCTGTTGGCAGATGGGCCCGATGTCGGGGCAGTGCTCGGCGTGCATCACGCGCACGGGTGTGGCGCTGGCGGTCAGTGAGATCGCAAGCTCTCCTTTTCGGAGCGCAACAGTTGTCGACCCCCCGACCGGGAGGTTGGGATTGCTTCAGCCCGCTCAGGCGAACGCGAGCGTCGGGATGAAACCCAACGCGAGCGCGAACAGCAGTCGAATCATCGGGCAGCTCCAGCAGCAATCGCGGCGTCGAGCGCGACGAGATCAAACCCGGAAATTGATTCCACGCGCTTTCCGTCTTTTCCGAACACCACCAGCAACGGAAGGTTTGGAGTATTTGCCAGATGCCTCTTCGCGAGCGGAGTTTCCCACGAAAAGACGTTGAGCTTGCGTACCGCCAGGTCCTGGCCTTTGGCGATGAGGCCGAAGAGGTGTCGGTCGACATTGCGGCAGGGAGCGCACCAGTCTGCGTAAAAGTCGAACACCGTGACTTTCCCGGCGACAGCGTGCTCGTCAAGTGACGCGATGTCTTCACCTTCGCGGGCGAGCCACTTCACGTCAGCCCCGTCAGGCAGCTTCGGCAGCGCCTCGAAGGCCAAATCGGGATGGCAGATGAGACATTGCGACTCAGGCCGGTCGTGCTCTGGGCACCAGTCGTTCACCGCTTTGAACTTCGGAATCAACTCGGGGTGGTGTCGGGTGCAGACTTTCTCGGGCACTTGGTGATCGCAGAGCACCGGAACGCCCTCGACGAGACTGAGATCGCTGATTGTCCCCATCGGAGCTTTGGTGCTCGCGCAAGCGCCGAAGAGCAAAACGAAAGCGAGGTGTCGAAGAGGCATGTAGAGGATTCCCGAGCCAAGGCCGACTGCGATGACGACACGCACGGCTTTCTGAATTCCTACCGAGAGTTACCTTATTCAAAAGCAGGTTGCCAGCAAGCGCACCGGCGAATGCGCTGAGCGATGCCCAGTCACGCGTCAGGACGGTACTTATGGTCGCCGCGCCGCGCACGCGCTCGATTCCACGCTTCCAAACAATCGCGGCGCGTCTTCCCGCTGTTTCGTGGATCAGCGTGGTAATCGCGTGTGAACTGGTTGTATTCGAATTGCGGCCCAATCGTCGGCTTCCACTCGCCCGCGCGTTTGAGGCCTCGCTGGCGATCCCACTCATGAGCGATCTGGTTGAAGGTGACTCCAGGATTCTCTTTGATGAAGTCCTGGAGCGTCACCGTGAAGCGAAAACCCTTCCCAAGGTGCAGCTCGAAGAACGATCGAACCTCCTGTGTGCACCGGAACCCGCTGGGTGCCCGCGTGCTCATCGTGAGCGAAGTGCTCGTGCTCGCTTCCTTCCTTACCGGTGGCTTCGAGACAGGACCCAGGCGCTGCCCGGTGCGAAGGAAGTGCTCGATGCGATCGGCAAGGTCGCGTTTGCCTCCCGATGTCGAGAGTTCCTGCTCTCGACAGAAGTTCTGAAGCTCGAGCTTCAGCCAGTAGAAGTCGCGAAACTCTTCCGGCCGCGTGCCCTTCGTGAGTTTGATTCGGCGTTCCTCTTCGCGTTTCGTCATGTCTTCACTTAGGTGAACCAAACGGTACAAGGAATTCAACCAGCCGTGTACGTCGAACGCATCCGCGCCGACCAATAGGCGCAAGCGCGCGCCAATGAAACCGCCCGCGCCGAGAAGGCCGAGCTTGCGCTCGCCGACCTGAAGAAGAAGCGGCGCTGAAATTCGCTGCGCGATCTTCCGTGGGTTAGAAGCCTCGAGGCGATGTTCCGGCTGACCACGGCCTCTGCGCTCTGCTATCGGATTTACGACGTCGGCGAGGAGATCAACCTCGAGCAGGCCCGCGCGTTGATGCATGCAGACACCAGCCGGCTTCGGCTCTCACGGGAAGGCAGCGATTACATTCAGCTCGCGAACCCCCCGCTTACTTATGAAGTCGGCCCACGCCCGCTGAAGTTGAAAAGCGGAACGCACGAGGCAGACGTCGGGGTGCGGCTGTTCGACCATGGCGCGTTGTCCGTCATCATCCGCGTCCCGATTCCGGCTGGCACCACTCTCGAAGCGCTGGTGCCTTTCTCTGACGACGTGTCGGACAACCTGGAACTCGAAGCGCTCGCACATCAAGTGATGACGACGATTCGCACCACAATCACGGCGGCGATTCAGGACGCCCACCTGTGGGAAGAGCGCGAGAGCTACACCGTGTTTCGGGTTCGAGAGATCGAAGGCAACCCAACCGCGAAGCAGCTGTGCGAAGCGCCCGAGCTGCCGCGGTTGATTCTCGGCGAAGCGCGCGAGATGAATCTGTCTGACACTGAACGGAACGACGTGATGTCGCACGCATTTAGCTACACCGAGAATGACCTGGCGGTGATCGACTGGAACTGCGCCTTTCTCTACGAGCCACCGCACTTCGCTTCCAACGACGTCGCCGACCTGCTTGAGATCGCCAACGCGCAGCTGCTCGAGTTTCGCTACTACGATGACGTGCTCGATAGCGAGCTGAGCCGGGTCTACGACGCAATTGAAAAGAAGAAGGGTGCAGGGACATTGGTCCGGTCTCCCTACAAACAGCTGCTGCGCGAGCTGATGCTGACCCTGATTGAGATGTCCGAGTTCATCGAGCGCGTCGACAACTCGCTGGTCATCGTGGCCGACGTCTACCTCGGCCGCGTTTACGAGGCGGCGGTGCGCCAGCTGCGAATCCCACAGTGGCAGGTGCAGGTGGCGCGGAAGCAGAAGCTGCTTTCGCAGACCTACGCGCTGCTCAAGGGCGAAGTCGACACCGGTCGTGCGCTGACTCTCGAAATGATGGTGGTGATCTTGATTTTGCTGGAAATTGTCGTCGCGTTCTCCGGGCTCATTCCGCACTGAAACACAGGTACAGTCGCTGCCGCCCTCATGTCCGATGTTTCGCAACGGTTCGGCGATGTTCTCGTCTCAATGGGCTTCGTCACCCGGTCACAGGTGGATGAGGCGATCGCCCTGCAAGAGCTCACCGGGCAGCGCGTGGGAGAAGCACTGCTTTCGTTGGGCTACATCACCCGTTCCCAGCTGCAGCGCGCACTCTCGCAGGCGCTGGCCGCAGGAAATCGGGTCACCCACGATCGCCCCCCGCTGGGAGAGATTCTGCTTGGCCTCAAATACGTCGAAGAGCCGGCGCTGAATGAGGCGCTCGAGACGCACCGAAAAGACGGCCGCAGACTGGGCGACGTGTTGGTCGAGCAGGGCATCGTCACTCAGCAGCAGATTCACGAGGCGCTTGGGCTTCAGCAGCGAATGGCGACCCAGCCGGACGCCGACGATGCCCAGCAGCTCAAGCAAGATGGCTCGAACGGCGTCAAGGTGATGGTCGTCGACGACAGCATGCTGGCCTGCAACCTCGTCGAGCAGGGGCTGACGATGCTCGGGTACGAGGTTCAGTCTTGGCAGGATCCTTTTCTCGCGCTCGAGGAGGTCGGCTCTTTCAACCCCAGCCTGGTACTCACCGACCTCGAGATGCCCGGAATCGACGGTGTCGAGCTGTGCCGCCGGTTGAAGCAAGGGCCATCGCACTCAGTGCCCGTGATGATTCTCACCGCCAACGACGCCGACATCAAACGGGTCGCAGGCCTGCGGGCGGGCGCTGATGACTACGTGCACAAGGGCATTTCGATGGAAGAGCTTGCCGCGCGAATGGAAAACATCCTCAGGCGCACCAACGAAACAGACCGAATTCGCCGCCTGTTCGCGCGCTACACGTCGGACTCGGTGGTGGAAGAGATCCTCAAGTCAGGTGAAGTCGTCCTCTCGGGTGAGAAGCGTGACGTCACCGTCTTGTTCGCCGACATCCGCAATTTCACGTCGATCGCCGAGACCTACCCCCCGGATCAGGTGATGGGGCTGCTCAACGGAGTCCTTGGGCGCCTCACCGATGCCGTATTCGAGCACGGCGGCACGCTCGACAAGTTTCTCGGCGATGGGGTGATGGCGGTCTTTGGAGCGCCCGTCGCCCACGACGATGACGCCGCCCGAGCAGTTCGGGCAGCCCTGCAGATGATGGAGTCGGTGCGCCAACAGAATGAAAGTGGCGAGCACATGACGCCGCTTGAGCTGGGCATCGGAATCAACACTGGCCTCGTCGTTGCCGGCAGCGTCGGGAGCTCTCGGCGAACCGAGTACACCTGCATCGGCGACGCGGTGAACATCGCCGCACGACTTTGTAGCGTGGCAGGCGGTGGTGAAATACTGGTGGGTGCTTCGACCGCCGAACGGGCTGCCAAAGCGGGGTGGGCAAGCGAGTTGTTGCCTCCGGTGCGGCTGAAGGGCAAAGCACAACCCGTACCGCTGTATCGTGTGGTGATTCCAAGGAGCGCCGACCTGTCATGAAAGAAATGTCTTCCCGATATTCCGAATCACAGCTGGTCACCAATCGCGCCGCCGTGTTGGTTTACGGGGCCTCGGAGTCCGACCGTCAGAAGTGGGCGCAAGAAGCGGCCGACGCTTTTTCAGAAGAAGGCCCACTGACCTTGCTGCGCGAGCCGGAAGAGAAAGTCGTCACCGCCGCATTCGCCAGAAACAAGGGCGTCATCTACGTGCCCGACGCGGGCAAGCTACCCTGGGATTCGCAGCGGGAGCTCGCGCGACAGTTGCGCGAGAAGGAAGAACGCCCGAAGTGGGTGGTCGGTCTGGGGATGTCGCCCGAAGGTGCGGTTGGAAAGGGGCTGCTGCGAGACGACCTCGCTTACGCGCTCGCCCGGTCGCGGGTTGACCTGAATGACGTAACGGTGAAGCAGTCGGTCAAGAAGCGCCGTGCGAAAGCCGGGAAGAAGCGATAAACAAAACCTATGTCCGACGCCCTCGCTGACCGCCGCATAGAGCTGGAAGAGACTTTCTTCGCCAAGCAAAACCAGGAGCTCGTCGCCAAGCTCAAGGCCGAGAAGCAGAAGGCGCTCGACAAAGCGGGCATTCAGGAAATCACCGGCATCAAGAACGACGAAGTTCTCGAGAAGTTGCTTTCGCTGAAGATGGATCGTCAGACGGTCGCTGCGTTGTCCTTGTTTCCGCTGATTCAGGTCGCCTGGGCAGATGGCGCGGTCGACACGAAGGAACAAGAGGCGGTGCTTTCGGCGGCCGCTGCTTCTGGGCTGTTGAAGGGAAGCAGCGCACACACACTCCTGGAAACCTGGTTGAAGCTCAAGCCGCCCGCTGCGCTCGAGAATGCGTGGGCCAACTACGTGAAGGCGTTGGTGGAAGGAATGAAACCGGACGACAAGACGCTGCTGAAGAGCGAGCTGCTGGGCAAAGCCCGTGCTGTCGCTGAGGCGTCGGGTGGGATTCTCGGCATGGGCAGCAAGATTTCGAAGGCTGAGTCTGACGCGCTTCGAAAGCTCGAGGCGGCGTTCAACTAGCCGATGGCAGAGGTTGGACTGGGTTGATCTAAAGTCACCCCAACGTGTCTTTGAGCCCCGCAGAAGATCTTACCGGCGTGATGCTGGGCGAATACCGGGTGGGTGCGTTGATGGGCATCGGCGGTATGGGCGCGGTGTACGAAGGGCTTCACCCCGTCATCGGAAAGCGGGTCGCGGTGAAGGTGTTGTTGCCTGCGCTGTCGGCAGACGCCGAGCTTGTGAAGCGGTTCGTCGCCGAGGCGAGATCGGTGAACGAGATTCGCCACCGAAACATCGTCGACATTTTCTCGTTCGGGCAGTTGCCCAACGGCTCGCACTATTTCCTGATGGAGTACCTCGAGGGCGAACCCTTCGACCTCATCATTCGCACCCGTGGCGCGCTGCCAGTGCATGAGGCGCTGTACTGGTGTGAAGAGGTGCTCGAAGCCCTTGGTGCCGCGCACGACTTCGGGATTATTCACCGCGACATCAAGCCGTCGAACGTCTTCATGGTGCAGCCACGCGCGGGTCGGCGCTACGTCAAGCTGCTCGACTTTGGCATCGCGAAGTTGGCCAGCGGAAAAGCCGGGATGCAGACCCAGGCCTCGGTTGTCATTGGCACGCCCGTCTACATGTCACCCGAGCAAGCCCGCGGTCGCACCATCGGGCCGACCACCGACATCTATGCCATCGGTTGCATGCTCTTCGAGATGGTCACGGGTCGGGTGCTCTTCCCCGCAGAAAATCAGAACCAGGTGATGTTCATGCACGCGGAAGATGCTCCACCGCTTGCGCGCAGTCTCAATCCGTTGGTGCCCGAAGCGCTCGATGAGCTGTTGCAGAAATTGCTGATAAAAGACCCCGCCCAGCGGCCGCAAACGGCCGAAGGCGTACGCCTGATGTGCGAGGTGATTCGGCGTCAGCTCAACAGCGAGATTTCATTCACGCAGGTTCCCAACCGGCCCGTCACGGCTGAAGCTTTCCGGCCAATCAGTGGCCGCACTCCCCAGCCTTCTCCTTCACAGGCGATGGACGCTGCGCTGCTGCGGAAGCGCGCGACGCCTTCTCCGACGGCTTCGTTGCGAAAGCCGAACGAGCAAGCGTTTTCTCCAGCGATTGTGCGGTCTGACGAGGTGGCCGCGGTGCCGCCCGCGAAGTTGCGACTGCCTCTGGCTTTGGGCGCGGTGGCGCTGCTCGCCTTTGGCTTTGGGGGTTGGAAGTTGCTCACGCCCACGTCCTCGGCGCGTGAGTTGGTTGCTCCGCCCCCCGTCACCGTCGCTCCATCGTCGATTCCCGTACCAGTCGTCGTCGCGCCTACATCGCCGCCCAAAGTGGTTGTGCCGGCTGCGTCGTCGCTTGACCCACCCGGACTCAGCGAACCCGAAGGCAGGCCGCGTGCCATTACCGCTGAAAGCATCGCGAAGCGCTTGACCCACCTCGAGCGACGGCTGAAAGCGAAAGAGACGGAATCGGGCGACATCGATGGGGTGCTTCGCCAGTTCCTCGCTCAGGCTCGCCTCGATGCCAAGCTCGCCACGACGGACGCGAAGCGGCGCACATTGTGGCGCAACCTCGACGACATCAAGGCACAGCTCGACGGCCGTTGATCCAATGCTGATGTTGGTGCGACGGGCTAAGATTCGAAGCTGATGACTGGCATCGTTTTCCTCTTGTTCCTCGCACAGGCACCGTCTGCGCAGGTTGTGTCACCCATCGCGGTTGTGGTTTCGAGCAAGCGTCCCGGAGCGGATCCCTTTTCTGCGAACGCCGCGGTGCGCGTGCATGCAGCGCTGATTCGAGAAGGTGTGGCCGCGAATGATGCGCTTGATGATGTCGCCACCGGCAAGAAGGTGAAGGCCGCAGGATTTTCCGACGCACGAAATTGTCAGGGTGGAGCAAGCTGCCTGATGAAGCTCGCGGTTCTCCTCGGCCCCAACGCGGTGGTGGTGGGGGTCGACGTCGGGAAAATTGGCAGCAAGCTCGCGATTCACCTCGAGGCGGTTTCCTCGAAAACGGGCGAGTCGTTGTTCGTGACCGAGGTCACTTCTCCAGTCGAGAACTGGGGTGACAAGGTGGCGGTTCCCATCGCGCTGTTCGCTCGCCAGTTGGTCGAGAAATTGGCCGCTCTCGCCCTGACGTCCAACCCAGCCCCAACGGTCGTGGTGGTGCCAGCACCGCCGCGTGACACGAAAGTCGTCGTCGGCGATGCGCCGCTGGCCGCAACGCTGACTCCGCCGCCTGCGCCGCCACCTCAGCCCCCGCCTGAAGTGCGGAGCGCGACTCCCGCTGCAATCAAGTGGACGCTGGGAGCCGGCGGCGTCGTTGCTGCCGGCGCATCGGTTGGATTCCTGGTGGCGGGCTTGGGAACGCGCGCGCAGCTGAACAGCAAGGCGACGATGACGCCCGATGGGCAGCAGGCCACGGGGTACACCGCTGCTGAAGCTCAAGCCTTGTCCGGAGGCAGCAACTCGCAGTTCACCATCTCAATGGTCACTGCCGCTGTCTGCGCGGTGCTTCTTGCGACCGCTGCCTATTTTTTCCTCACGGAGTGACATGAGACGGCTTCTCTTATTGGCGCTGGCCGCGGTCGTACCGTCGTGCAGTTGTTCTGACCCTTCGACGTTGGGCTTCACCGCGTGTGTCGAATCGAAGGAGTGCCCAGGGACGAACAGCATGTGCTGCGACGGCTTCTGTCGGGCGTCATGTGCCAACGTCGACGCAGGGGCAGGCGGAGGCAGTGGAGGCAGTGGAGGCAGTGGAGGCAGTGGAGGTGGCGCAAGCGCCTGCGTCCCTGTGTGCGCGGGTGGACAGCGGTGCATCGCCGGCAACTGCGAATGCGATGCGGTCTCGTGCCCCAGCGGGTGTTGTTCTGGCGCGGCGTGCACGTCGCGAACCCTGGGCTCGTGTGCGGCTGCGGGAGCTGCGTGTGTGGGCTGCGACACCTCCAGGGCCGACCGGTGCTCGAGCATGGGGGTGTGCCAGTGCGGTGGCTCTGGAGCGTGTGCAAACGGGCAGCGCTGCGTGAACGGCGCGTGTGTCTGTGACCAGACCTCATGCGCCTCGGGTTGCTGCAGCGCAAGCGCATGCATTGCTCCGACGACGGCAGCGTCATGCGGTGTTCCTGGCGCGAGCTGCTCGGCCTGCGATTCCACGCGCGCGAACAGTTGCTCGAGCACCGGGATGTGTCGGTGTGGCACCGAGTCACAATGCGGTCAGGGTCAGACTTGCGGTGCGGGTGGCTGTGTCTGCACCAGCACTTCCTGCCCAACGGGATGCTGCGCCGGAAATGTCTGTACTGCGCGGACGCTGTCGACGTGTGGCTCCGCAGGCTCGGAGTGCACCGCCTGTGCTCCGGCGACTTCCGACGGTTGCTCGGCCAGTGGCACCTGCGCTTGCGGCACCAATGCCGAATGTTCCACCGGACAGCGTTGTGTCGCGGGTGCATGTGTCTGTGATGCGACCTCGTGCACCACGGGTTGCTGCAGCGGCGCGACCTGTACCGCGCGGTCGATGACCCACTGCGCCCCCAACGGCGTGACCTGCGCCGTCTGCTCGCCAACCATTGCCGATAGGTGTTCGACTTCCGGCAGCTGTCGGTGTGGCAGTGGGCCAGCGTGTGGCGCCGCCCAGACGTGCACGGCCGGCGTATGCACAGGAGGCGCCTGCAACGCGACCACCTGCGCTGCAGGGTGCTGTGATGGGACGCAGGCTTGTCGCGCGAGAACGGTGGCTGCGTGTGGGGTTGCGGGTTCTGCGTGCACGGCCTGCGATGCAACCACTGCTGACGCGTGCTCCGCAGATGGGTCGTGTCGGTGCGGCACCAACCCCAGCTGCGGCGCCGGACAACGGTGCTTGGCGGGTGCGTGTGTTTGCGATTCAACGTCGTGCGCATCGGGATGCTGCAGCGGCACCACGTGCACCACGTCGACCTCGGCTTCGGCGTGTGGGTCGGGCGGCGCGATGTGTGCGGTTTGTCCTCCGACGACCGACCGATGCGCAGCGGGTTCCTGCGCATGTGGCACCGCGGGCACGGTGTGCGCGGCGGGGCAGCGGTGCGTAGCGGGTGGCTGCGTCTGCGACCCGACCAGCTGCCCCAACGGGTGTTGTAATGGCAGCAACAGTTGCGTCGCTCCGCCGACCGCGAGCAGCTGCGGAACTGCAGGCGCGGTCTGCACGGCATGCGATGCCACCAAGGCCGACGCGTGCAACGCCGCAGGACAATGCAGGTGCGGAGGTTCTGCCGCTTGCGGCATCGGGCAGCAGTGTGTTGCCGGAAGCTGTGTCTGCAATGCGACGTCCTGTCCCACCGGCTGTTGTTTCAGTGGAACCTGCACTGCCCCTCCGACCGTCTCGCGGTGCGGGACAGCCGGCACCAGCTGCACGTCGTGTAATGCCGTCACCGCTGACAACTGTGCGGGGGGGGCTTGCAGGTGCGGAACCGCGACGTCCTGTGCCGTGGGGCAACGCTGCGTCATCGGAGCCTGTGTCTGTGATGGGACGTCGTGCCCGGGTGGTTGCTGTCGTGCGAACGGCACCTGCGCGGCACCTCCTACTGCGGCTTCTTGCGGTTTGGGCGGCGTGCCATGCGTCGCGTGCGCGGAAGCGCGAATTTGTGTGAACGGCATCTGCGGTGGAGGCGCTGGCGGAGGAGGGGGAGGGGGTGGCAGCGGTGGAGGTGGTGGGGCGGGTGGCTCGGACGGTGGCTCACCCGTTGACCATCTCGACCTCGTTCCGTTGGCGATGCGGGTTGACGCCGGAGTGTGCGCGCCATACCAAATCGAAGCAAAGAACAGCGCGGGCCTGCCGACGATGCACTTTGGGCCATCGCTTGGCTACGCGCTGCTTCCTGAGAAGAGTGAGGTGATTGCCTTCAGCGGGATTTGCTCAGGCCCCGCCAAGTACGTTCAGGGGCCAATTATCCAGGATGGAGCCTTGCGGATGGAGAAGTTCGGCGAAACCACCGTGTACCCGACCATTTTGCCGAGCATCGGAACCTCGCAGGGCCGCGCGGTGACGGTGAGATCGATCGCGACGCTCTTTGGCTTCCCCACCCAGCTGAGATACGGCGTTTGCACTCCAATCAAGCTGACAGCCAGTGCCATCGCGTTCGAAGACACGTTGCTGAGCTTGAGTACGAATGGCTCGTTCTACTTTGGCGGAGGAACGAGCTGCAGCGGGCCGACGCTTGTTCCAACCATCTACGGCGGCTCAGACACGTTCACCGGGGTGGTGCGAACGACCACCGGGGGCAAGGTCACGGTTTTCAGCAGCCCATCGGTGCTTGAGCACGAAACCGTCTTGGTTGAGTTGCTTCGTCCTGACGGCGGGTTTCCGTGCGCAGGTCCGGGCGCGGCCTGCCTTGTCAAGTCGACGTGCTGCTCGGACATCTGCGGGATGTTGTCCGCCTGTCAGTAGGCGAAAAGCAGCCTCACGGACTCGTTGACCCCTTGGGAAACGGGGGTTACGAACGGCTGCAAAAATGTCAGACGAAATCTCAGAAAAGCCGCCCGCGGCACCGCCTCGGCAGGACCCTCCTTCAGGAGCCACATCAGCTGGCACCCTGATTCCCGTCACGCTCGAAGACGAGATGAAGGAGAGCTACCTCGACTATTCGATGAGCGTCATCGTCGGGCGCGCGCTGCCTGATGTTCGCGATGGCCTGAAGCCGGTGCACCGCCGGGTGCTGTTCGCGATGCACGACCTGTCGAACACTTTCAACCGCGCGTACAAGAAATCGGCCCGCGTGGTCGGCGACGTGATTGGTAAGTACCACCCGCACGGCGATGCTTCGGTTTACGACGCAATCGTCCGCATGGCCCAGCCCTGGTCGATGCGCTACCCGCTGGTCGATGGGCAGGGAAACTTCGGCTCGGTCGATGGCGATTCACCCGCTGCGATGCGTTACACCGAAGTGCGAATGGAGCGTCTGACCGACGAGATGCTCGCGGATCTCGATAAGGACACCGTCGACTTCGGCCCCAACTACGACGGAACCCTGCTCGAGCCGCTGGTGATGCCGGCGCGCTTCCCCAATCTCCTCGTCAATGGCAGCGACGGCATCGCCGTTGGAATGGCGACGAAGATTCCGCCTCACAACATGGGGGAAGTGGTCGACGCGACTCTGCACCTGCTCGACAACCCGAAAGCGGTCCTCGCGGATTTGATGCACTTCGTGCCTGGCCCCGACTTTCCGACCTCTGGTTTCATCAGTGGCCGGCAGGGAATCGCCAACGCCTACTCGACTGGACGTGGGTTGATCTGTTTGCGCGCCCGGGTCGAGATAGAGATCGAAAAGAAGAACGATCGCGAGAAGATTGTCATCACCGAGATCCCCTTCCAGGTGAACAAGTCACGGCTGATCGAACGAATCGCCGAGCTGGTGACCGACAAAAAAATCGAAGGCATCAGCGACGTGCGCGACGAGTCGGATCGCGACGGAATGCGGATTGTCGTCGACCTGAAGCGCGACGCGATGACGCAGGTGGTGCTCAATAATCTGTTCGCCAACACGCCGATGCAGACGACCTACGGCATTCAGTTGTTGGCGATTGATCAGGGCCAGCCGCGCACGATGACGCTGAAGGAAATCCTCGAGAAGTTCATTCTTCACCGCCGCGAGGTCGTTACCCGTCGCTGCCGATTCGAGCTGAAGAAGGCGAAGGACCGTCTCCACATCGTCGAAGGTCTGCTGGTCGCGCAGTCGTTCATCGACCAGGTTATCGCCGTCATCAAGGCGTCAACGGACACCGATGAAGCGCGTTGGGGTTTGATGAACATCCTCTCGCCCGCGCTGGCCGAGCACCCCAGCTACAAGCTGCTGACGAAGATCGACGTGCCTGCGGTGAAGAAGCACATGGATGAGCTGGTCGCGCGCGCCCACAGCGAAGTCGCGGCGTACACCCGGGTTTCCCACGACTACGCGGCCGGGGGGTTCTCAGAGCTACAAGCCACCAACATCCTCGAGATGCGGCTCGCGCGGTTGACGGGCATGCAGCGCGAAGAGCTGTTCAAGGAGATGATCGAGTTGCTGAAGGACATCGCGCGACTCGAAGACATCCTGCAGAACGACTCGAGCTTGCTGAACGTCATTCGCACCGAACTGAAGGACATTCGCGCGCGGTTTTCCGACAAGCGCCGCACCGAAATCATCGGCGACGTCAGCGAACTGTCGACTGAAGATTTGATCGCGGAAGAGGCGATGGTGGTGACCCTGTCGCACGCTGGCTACGTCAAGCGCAGCGCCGTCACCGAGTACCGTGCCCAGCGCCGCGGAGGACGTGGAAAAACCGGAGCGACCACGAAGGAAGACGACTTCGTTTCGGATCTCTTCGTCGCTTCGACCCACGCGTACCTGATGCCGATCTCGAGCCGCGGCAAGCTGTACTGGCTCAAGGTGCATGAGATCCCAGCCGCCAGCCGCACCTCGCGCGGCAAGCCGATCATCAACCTCGTCCAGTTCGCCGAGGGCGAAAAGCTGGCCCAGGTGCTCGTCACCAAGGACTTCCCCGAGAACAAGTTCGTGCTCTTCGTCACCCGGAAGGGCGTCGTCAAGCGCACCGACCTGAGCGCCTTCAGCAACGTGCGCCAGAGCGGGCTGATCGCGCTGGGCATCGAAGATGGCGACGTGCTGGTCGGAGTGAAGATCACCGACGG
>JANOHG010000885.1:0-4853 GCA_031406375.1 Archangiaceae bacterium
CGCGGACCCATCAGGCCGAGATCTCCGTATTCGAGCGGACGCCCGACTCTCTACGGAACTCCGCCAACACTACGGCCTCGACTGATCCCCTCAAGCTTGCCGAAGCCTGAAATCCACCCACAGATTCAGCTGAGGAACCGATTTATCAGGGCTGGCAGTGCGCGCCGATTCCGTACCATCTGAGCCTGGTGCTTCACGTCTTGTCGTCGCTGCTGGTCTTTGCATTTTTGAAGGCGATTGGGCCGTCACACTGGGCGGCTTCGGTCGCAGCGCTGCTCTTTGCAGTACATCCGATTCACGTCGAATCGGTGATCTGGGTCGCTGCGCTCTGAGCCCTTGTACACCTGTTTCGTCCTCTGCAGTCTGCTTGCTTACGACCGATATCGAGCGCATCAACGCCCCGCCCTCTATGGCTTGACGCTTGCGCTGCTCGTGTGCGCGCTGCTGGTCAAGTCGATGGCGTTGGCCGCACCCTTGCTGATGCTCGCAATGGAACGATGCACGCTGCGCCCCACCCCTTGGAAGGCAATCATCCTCCGCATCTGGGGCCCTGCGCTCCATCTGCGCCGTGTTTCTGACCCAGTTCCTTGTGATTAGATTAAATTAGATTAGACGGATCAACCATGTCTCGGCCAAGCCTCATGCGGGCGGCTGGGAATCGCATTGGGTATTGGCTGCTTGGGCGCAGGTGACCTATGCGCGACATGCCCTCATTCCTACCTCGTTTCGGTTGATCCCGTGCTTTGCCCATGTCGCGTCGTGGGTTGATGCCCGATTCTTCGCTGGCCTTGGCGGTTGGCGACGGTCGCGGTCGCGTTCGCAGCCGTCGCCTGGCGCAAGCTGCCGATGCACTTGTTCTGCCTTGTGTTCTATTTCGCTTGCCTTCTGCCTGTCTCGAATCTGATTCCATTTCCTGCGGTGACCGCAGAGCGCAATTTGTATGCCGCGAGCATCGGTTCCTGCTTGTTGATCGCCTTGCTGCTGTGCTTTTGGTCGTCAACGTGCACAGAAACCGAGCCGCAGCGGCAGTCGCAGCCGACAGGATCTATCGGTTGGTTCGCACCCCAATGGCCAATCTCTTCCGAGTGCCGACTCAGCTTGAGTTACGCGACGACCCATCGCTTCGCCCAGCTCTGCTTGAGATCGTCAAAGCGGCCCCGCAGACCTGCACTGCACTTGAGCTTTGGTACCGTGAGGTCGGCCCAACTCTTGTCGCGCCTCTCGTCGAAGCGCGCGACCAGTGTTTCTCGGGCAGCGTCAAAGGCAACCCGTAGCGAGGAAAGACACCACCCCTCAAACGTTCTGCACTAACTTCCGCCGCCAATGCGCCTTCGGACCGCCACAATCTACGCCGCGTTCCTGCTGTCAGGGGCTGCTGCATTGATCTATCAAAGCCTCTGGATCCGTCTCTTTGGGCTGTTCTTCGGCACCTCAGTACATGCGATGAGCGTCGTGGTCGCTACGTTCATGGCAGGGTTGGCGCTGGGCAGCGCTGTCTTCGGTCGGATTGCCGATCGAACAGAGCGCCCGCTGCGCTTGTACGCGAAGGTCGAAGCCGCCGTGTCCGTGCTGGCTTTTGCGGTGGTGCTCGGCGTACCTCAGCTCGGGCCAGCCGTACGTTGGCTCGGCGGAGGGCAGGAAAGCGGCGACGCCGCATTGGCAGCACGCTTTGCGTTGGCTGCTGCCGTGCTGCTGATTCCATGCGCGCTGATCGGCGGAACCTTGCCGATCATGGTTCGCTTTATCGTCCGAGACATTCCCTCACTCGGAGAACGGATCGGGCTTCTCTACTACGTCAACACGCTCGGTGCCGCACTTGGTGTCTTTGTTCAAGGTCTCTGGTTGGTCGAGTTGCTGGGAATCCGGCAGACCGCCTTGGTCGCGGCTGGAATGAACCTCGTGATCGCTGGCGCAGCCTGGTTACTCGATCGCAGCAGCGCTTCGAGTGCGGCTACGGTGGTCGCAGAACAACCCAGTGCCGAGCAACCAGAGGTGCTCAAGTCGTCTCGTGGAACGATCGCCGCGGCGGCCTTTGCGTTCTTCGTTTCCGGACTGATCGGAATCGGTCTCGAGATCGCCTGGTACCGCGCGCTGCTCGGCTTCCTGCACAACGGGGCGGTGGTGGTGACCGCGCTGTTGGGATTGCTGCTGATCGGCTTGGCATTGGGAGGGCTGCTCATTTCTCGAATCATCGGTCGGCTCGAGCGGCCCAACTCAATCACCGCGCTTGTCTTCCTTCTGCTCGGAACAACGACTGTCTATGGACTGGGAAATCTCGAGTTGACGTGGGTGATGAGGAGCCCGGCAGATACGGCGATGTCTTTGCACATTGGACCCATCGTGGCTGTCTTGTTTCCGTCGGCTGTCTTGATGGGCGTGCTTTTCCCATTGCTGACGCGAATCCTGGTGACTGACCCGAAACGCATCGGAACTCAACTGGGGTCGTTCTACGCCCTAAACACGGTGGGCTGCGTGGTGGGTGGGTTGGCGACGCCGTTCGTGCTGTTGCCGTGGTTGGGCACCTCAGCGACTGTGATTGCGTATTCGGGCCTGGCAGCGACAGCGGGGCTTTTGCTGTTGATCCTGGACGTTCGACAGCGGGGCCTGTCGGTGCGTTTGCACGCGGTTAGTTTGCTGGTGGCGATCGGCTTGGTTTGGCTCGGCTGGCAGAACCGTGACGTATATCGTGAAGCCTACCTGGCGCTGGCGATGGCGCAGTATCCGCGGTTCTCGAAGCAGGTCGTGTTCAAGGAAGGAACGGACTCGACTGTCTCGCTCTATGCTACCGAACGGCCCAACCAGGGCAATGCACAGATTGCCCGCTACCGCATTCAAGTCAATGCCTCTCCGATGGTCGCGTTCGACACCAACGAGACCAAGATCATGGCGCACCTTCCGTTGATGGCGGTGGCCAATCCTAAGCGCGCGTTGGTCATCTGCTTTGGTATGGGCAACACCTTTCGTTCAGCGCTCGCGCATGACATCGATGTCGACGTGGTGGATATCAACGGGTCGATTCCCCCTCTGGCGCGTTTTCACCAAGACAACCCCGCGGCAACCTTTGACAACCCACGGGGCAAGATTGTCATCAACGACGGCCGCAACCATCTGCTGATGACCCAACATCAGTACGACATGATCAGCGTCGACCCCGCGCCGCCCATTTGGGGCGTCGGAATGGTGAACTTGCACACCCAGGAGTTTTTCGAGCTCGCGCGCGATCGGCTCACCGACGATGGGGTGATGCTGATGTGGGCGCTTTCGAACGATAAGAACGACTTTCTGGGAATGCTGGCCGCGTTTCGAAACGCGTTCCCTCACGTCGCCGTCTTCCGCGGAGCCTATTACGAGGCCTACCATTTGCTTGGAAGCAAGAAGCCGATTCGCATCGAGCCGAGCCGTGCGGAAGCTGTCTTCGCGATGGAAAAGGTGCGCGCTGATGTCAATGAGATCGTGACCGGCCAGCTCACCGCGAAGCAAATTCTGTCGCTCGAGGTTGCGCGCGAGGCCGAAGTCGACTTGGCGATCAAGGGCATCGAACCTTTGACCGACAATAACCCCACGATGGAATATCGCTTCATTCGCGGGTTCACGTCTCAGCCGTTCAGGTTCCCGCGCATGCAGGCGGCCACTCCAACGCCGCCGAACTGAGCCGATGACGCCTTCGCAGATCGAGCGCATCTGGTTTCAGCGAGTTTGCATCTTCACGGCAGCAATCGGCGTGTTCCTCACCAGTGTATCCGGCCCATTTCTCAAGTGGGACGATACAATTTACATCACCGAGAACGTACGAATCCAAACACCCGGCTTGGCCGCCTTTGCAGAGATCTGGAATTCGAACGCTGCCTGGTCTGGTCGGAGCATTGAGTTTTTTCCGCTGCGGGACTCGTTCTATTGGGCAACCTGGCAGTTGTTTTCCAACAACCCCACTCCGTTTCACATCATCAACATCGGTGCACACGCCGTGGTGGCGCTGTTGGTGCTTCAACTCGCGCGGCGGTTGGGTTTGTCACCGCAAGCGTCGTTCTGGGGCGCAATGCTGTTTGCGGTGCATCCGATACATACCGAGTCTGTCACGTGGATTGCAGCGCTGAAGGATCCGCTCTTCACCGGATTGATGTTGGCGTCAGTCCTCTGCTTCCTCCGGTATCGAAACACTCTTCGCCCACTCGATTACGGGTTGTGCGTGGTTCTGATGGTGGGCTCGTTGCTGTCGAAGAGCATCGCGATGGTGACTCCTGTGCTGCTGCTGGCGGTCGATCGATTGCTCGAACCGAGCCCTTCATGGCGACGCTCGCTGGCTCGGGTGGCGGGCCCTGCGCTAATCGCGGGGATATTCTTCGTCCAGTTTGTATTGATTGGACGCCTGAACGGAGTGATTGCGGGTCCCCATGGTGGTTCGTGGGGTCAGCACTACTTCCTGATGGCGTGGGCGATGGTGCGATATCTGCAGCAGGCAGTCATTCCCTCTTCGTTTCGCATTCACTATTGCTTCAATCCTCTTGAGACGTTTTTCGATGCGCGGCTGCTGGGGATTGCCGTGGTGGTCACGGGCCTGGTGGCCGCTTTGGTGTGGGTGGTGAAGCGACGTCAGCTGAAGGTCGGGCTGTTGGTGGTTTGGTTCTTCGTTTGCCTCGCGCCAGTCGCAAACCTGATTCCTTTTCCGGCCATCATGGCCGACCGTTACCTTTACGCCCCGAGCATCGCCGCCTGCCTGCTGATGGGTATTGGCCTGGTTCGGCTCACGTCGTTGAGCAGGTGGTTGCTGCCGGTCGCGGTGACAATTCTTGCCCTCGTCACCGTTCTTCGAGGAATCGTTTGGCAGGACGCTGCCAACCTATGGGCAGAAGCTG